>CADCWK010000232.1 GCA_902806375.1 uncultured Thermomicrobiales bacterium | reverse complement strand
TGTCGGAGTGTAATGCCGCCGCTCATCACGTCAACCTGGCGCTGGACTCGAACGGATATCCCAAGCGGCCAACACACGCGATCGGCACGCCGCACAGGGGCAGCGGTTCGGGCCGCGACATTGTCGCAGGCGTGGCGCAGTACAGGATCTCACCTTGCCGCATCGTGCGAGGGATCGCCGCCCTGCTGGGAGCGATGCGGATTACCCCCGCGCGGGATGCGGCCCGGGCGTCTCCAACATGGCCGGGCCGACATTCGGTCGCCGACTATGCGAGCACCACACCATCGTACCCAGGCTCGGGTCGGCCCCGCCCGCGGTGCATCGGTGTGCCGCCCGCGGAGCGTGGCGACCGGATGGCACGCGGCGGCATCGGGCAGCCTGCGCCTCAGTGCCCGGCCGGCGAAGCCTCGATTTCGCTGAAATAGAGCGAGCCTTCCCCGCTCATAAACTCGTCGATCGCGACCGCACCGCCGGTGCGCTCCGATTCCAGGAAGGCGTAGATCACCGCCAGCGCGCGCAGCCCCTCGAGCCCCGCCACCTCCGGCGCGCGGTCTGCAGCGATCGCATCCGCAAAATCGGCCAGCTCGACGGCGAGGAGATTGGCGTCCACCTCGGCGAACGGCAAGGTGTAGGAGGCGAGTCGGTCGGCCCCGAAGAGGGCGGCGGTCGTCGGGTCGAGCGCGAAGTCCGGGATGAGCGCCAGCTGTTCCTCGGGCGTCAGCTTCGCATCCTGCCCATCCCGCCGCAGCGACAGCGACAGCTCGCCGCCGGAACGATCGCGCGGTATCCCCAGGGTGCCCCCGGTGCCGTAGAATATTCGCGCGAACTGGCTCTCCCCGCGCCCGGCCAGGTTCAGCAGCCAGTTCGCGAGCGCGCCGTTGCGGAATCGCGCGACGCCCACCGACAGATCCTCGGCGTCGACCGGATGCCACGCGCCCTGCGTGTCGCGCCGTTGCTGGTCGACCTGCCTGCTCATCCCCATCACCGTGTCGATCGGGCCGAGGAAGAATTCGAGGAGGTCGGTGTAGTGGACCCCCATGTCGACGACGATCCCGCCCGACCGGCGCTGGTGCCGCCAGGGGGTGATGATCACCCGCTCGCCCGAGCCGGAGGAGGACTGCACGCCGAGGAAGACCCGGCCGAGGACGCCCGACTCGATCAGCGCCTTCGCCAGGCGGTTGATCGGGTCGCGCCGGTAATTCTCCGCGACCGCGAGCTTGCGTCCGGTCCGCGTCGCGGCGTCGATCAACTGCCGGCCCTGGCGGATCGTCAGCGTGATCGGCTTCTCCACCATGACGTGGACGCCCGCTTCGAGCGCGGCGACACCGACCGACATATGCAGATCGGGCGGGGTGGTGACGATGATCGCGTCGAGATCCGGGCGCGCCCGGTGCGCGGCCTCGAACGAGTCGAAGATCGCTGGGGCGTCGCCGAGGAGTTCTCGCGCCCGATCGCGCGCCAACTCGGCGTTGGCGCGGCAGGGGTCGCAGACGGCAACCAGCTCGATATCCTGCCGACCGATCCCCCGGAGTTTGTGAAAGCCGACGATGTGGCGACGTCCCATCCCCCCGCAGCCGATCAGCGCGAGTTGCAATGTCATGCCTCTCTCCTTCGCGGATGTCCGTTCCGCGACCGCTGGGGTTCCCTAGCGAATCGCGTACCCGAGCTCGGTGAGATACGCGGCGTTGACGCGGGCGCTCTCCGACGGCGAGATGTCGCTGCGGCTGTTCTCGATCACGACCCAGCCGGCGTACCCCCGCTCCTCGAGTGCGCGGAAGAGCCCCGGGAAGTCGATGCCGATCGTCCCCCGCCCGAGTTCGACGAATTTGCCGCGCGCCCAGTCCTTGAGGTGGATGTAGCCGATCCGATCCCGGAAACGATCGAGGGTCGCCAGGGGATCCTCGTCGACCAGCGCGATGTGCGAGGCGTCCAGACAGAGGCGCAGCGCCGTCGTCCCCCGCAGGAGCAGGTCGATCTCCCCGGCGGTCTCCACGGTGCAGCCGGTGTGCGGGTGGTAGGAGACGGCCACGCCGCGCGCCGCCCCCTCGACCGCGAGATCCTCGAGGAATGCGGAGAGCTCGGCGTATTCCGCGTCACTCGGCGGGCGGTAGCGCAGCCGCTGCCCGCCGACGATCCCGTACGCGGTCGCCCCGACTTCCGCGGCATAGGCGATCTTGGCGCGGTGCATCTCGCGCTGCTCCGGGGTGAGCGGGAAGGCCACCGAGCCGAAGAGGGTCGCCACCGCGAGGCCGTCGAGGGCCGGGCCGAGCGCCGTCGCCGGCCCCAGGTGCTCGAGCGTGTGGCCGTACAACTCGACCGCGCCCCAACCGGTCGCGCGGATCTCCGCGAGCGCGGCCGGCACGTCGCAGGTGGCTCCCCAGTTGATCGTGCTGTAGGCGAAGCGGAGCATGTCATCCCCTTTCCTCTCATGGTGACCGGGCGGCTCGGGCGCCCGGCCGGCGGTACCGCCCCGGACTACCCCTTCACGCCGCTCGAGGCGATCCCCTGGATGATCCACCGCTGGGCGACGACCCAGAGGACGAAGGGCGGCAGCACGGACAGCGTGACGGATGCCATCATCACGGCGCGGTTCTCCCCCGCGGTGCCGCTCAACTGGGCGATCGCGATCGGCAGGACCTTCATGTCCGGCGAGCGCACGACGATCAGCGGCCAGAGGTAGAGCTTCCAGGCGGTGAGGGCACGATCGTACCGCTCCTCGAGAAGCGGGAGCGCGAGTTGTACACCCTGGCGGTGAGCTGAGGCGTCGGCGCGGGACGCCGCCCCTTCTGGGTGGCGTCCCGGCGCGAGAGGAGGCCGCCCATGCGACTCGTGTCCTACGAGATTCCCACCCCCCTCGGCCCGCGCGTGCGCGTCGGGGCGCTCGCCGCGGATGGGGCAACCATCGTCGACCTCGCGCTGGCGTAACGCCTGCCATCCTCAGGGTCGCGACGGGGCCGGTCAGGGAACGACGAGTCTGACCGCCGGTTCCTTGTTCAGCTTGCGATCGAACGAGATGATCCCGGTGATCCCCAGGGACTTCGCGAGAGACAGGTGATACGAGTCGGCGAACGAGAGCGAGCGCTCCCGGATCCAGCGATCGAACACCTCACCATAGAGGTCCTTGTCTGGCAGGAGCATCCCGGACAGGTTGAGCAGGGGCATCAGGCTGTCACGGATCCACGTGCGGTCGCTGCCATAGAGCGTCGCCAGGACATGGACGGTCTCGAATACGACCGTATCCGAGAGGCGAACCGTGAGGTTCCCGGCGGCTACCTCACGGATCAACCGCTCGGATCGTTCAGCTAGGTGGGGAACGTCGCCAGTGATGACGCGGACGAGAACACTGGTATCCAGGAAGACAACGTCGGTCACCGTCGTTCGACGGCATCCGGGCCGTAGTCCTCGCCCAGAAAATCCTCGACGACCGCTTCCGCGATCGCCGCGTCCCAGTCCTCGTCGGTAAGGATGCGGGAACTGGCGAAGCGCCGACGTGAGGCCAGCATTCGCTCGAGTTCCTCGACCTGCTCCCCGGTTGCCCGGATCGAGCCAGCGAGGCCAGACGTCGTCCTCTGCCCGGACAGGCCCGGCTGGGCGATTTCATCAGCACCGGCGCGCAGGACGATGTATTCGACGCCGTCCTCCAGTCCGAGCTCGCGCCGGATGTTCTCGGGTACGGTTACTCGCTTGTCGCCACGAATCATCGTCGCCGCCACGCCGGACCTCCTCCGGTTCCATGAGATCATCTGGCCCAATGGTATCCCCTGCCCGGTCCGTGGACCATCGTCAAGACGGGATATCAGCCGAGGAGGAGAGTCAATGGACGGTACGGTCGAAGCGGTCAGTGTCAGCTCGGGGCACACCATGTCCAAGCCGGTCACCGACCGGATCCGGCTGCTGGACGGGCTCGGGGTGGAGGGGGACGCCCACGCCGGCGTCACGGTCAAGCACCGCTCGCGCGTCGCCCGAGACCCGACGACGCCCAACCTCCGCCAGGTCCACCTTATCCACGCCGAACTGCACGACGAGTTACGGGCGGCGGGGTTCGACGTCGCGCCGGGTGAGATGGGCGAGAACGTCACGACCCGCGGAGTGGATCTGCTCGGGTTGCCGGTCGATGCCCGGCTGCGACTCGGGTCGGACGCCGTCGTCCGGATCACCGGGCTGCGCAACCCGTGCGGCCAGCTCGACGGGCTCCAACCGGGGCTGATGGCCGCCACGCTCGGGCGCGACGCCGACGGCAACCTGATCCGCAAGGCCGGGGTCATGGGCGTCGTCGAAGCCGGTG
Source organism: uncultured Thermomicrobiales bacterium (assembly GCA_902806375.1). GTDB lineage: Bacteria > Chloroflexota > Chloroflexia > Thermomicrobiales > UBA6265 > CADCWK01. The sequence goes on along the minus strand of CADCWK010000232.1, from coordinate 21,360 downwards.
GTGAGATCCGGCCCGGCGATCCGATCGCCGTCGAACTCCCCGCGGAACCGCACCGGCCGCTGGACGCGGTCTGACCCGCTCGGGGCGGTAAGGCTGCGGCTCCATCGGACAGGGAGATCCCATGACGACCGACCCGTACGCCGCGATGGCGCAGCCGTTTACCCGCCACTACGCTACGATCCGCGGACAGGTGCGAGACGTCCTTGCCGCACGGCAGCTCTCGGGGCATGCTCCCGCGGCGCCGGCGCTCGTGGCCGATATCGGCGGGGGCGGCGGCCCACAGGCATTCAGGCTGGCGCGGGATGGGTACGACGTCGCGTTGCTGGACCCCTCGGTCCAGATGCTCGCGATCGCCCGGGACGGACTGGCGCGTGAGCACCCGTCGGTGCGTGAGCGGGTAAGACTGGTCGAGGGGTATGGTGAACAGGCTTCGACCCTGCTTGGTCGGTCGGTCTTCGACCTCGTGCTCTGCCACGGCGTGATCATGTACGTGGACGACCCGGCAGCGTTGATCGCGGAGCTCGGTGCCGTCGCCAGGCCGGGTGGCATTGTCTCCCTGATCACGAAGAATGCGGCGGCGCTCGCGATGCGGCCAGCACTGGAGGGTCGCTTCGAGGACGCCCTCCGTGGATTCGACGCGGTGGCCGACGTCGGTGGGATGGGCGTGCTGAACAGCGCCCATACCCTGCCGCAACTGGAGTGCTGGCTGGACGAGGCGGGGTGCGATCTCCTCGCCTGGTATGGCATCCGTGTGCTGACTGACCACCTCGGCGCCCGGCCGCCCGGCCCGGACATGGACCAGATCCTCGCCGCGGAGTGGGAAGCGGGCCGGCGCGATCCGTATCGGCACGTCGCCCGGCTGATCCACGTCATTGCCAGGAAGCGTGAAAGCGCCAGCTGACGAACGAACCTGGCGCGCCTGATCCGTTCGCTTGACGACCCTGGATAACGCGACAGTACAACGCTTCGCTGTCCTGTTATCCTGTCCGCTCATCGCGCCGTGGGACCGAGGTGGGGGAGACTAGGATGACCGTCAAGCCGTTTCGTTTCAGCGTTCACCTGGGCCGGGCGACGAGCCGGACCGAGTTCACCGAGCAGATCCGCCGGGTCGAGGCGCTCGGCTACGACACGGTGACCGTGCCCGACCACCCGACCGGCCACCTGCTCTGGGGACCGGCCCTGGCCGTGGCCGCCACCGTCGCGCCGTCGCTGCGGGTCGGGCCGTTCGTGCTGGACAACGACTTCCGCAACCCCGCCTTCGTCGCGCTCGAGGCGGCCACGCTGGACCTGCTCACCGACGGGCGGCTGGACCTCGGGCTCGGCGCCGGCTGGTACGGCAAGGACTACGAGATCAGCGGCATCCCGTTCGAGGCGCCCGGTGTGCGGGTCGCCAAGCTGGCCGAGGCGATCACGGTCATCCGTGGTGCCTTTGGGGGCGAGCCATTCACGTTCTCGGGCGAGCACTACACCGTCAGCGACCTGGGCGATGCGAACGGTGTCCTGGCCCGGCCGTGCCCCCCGATCCTGCTCGGCGGCGGTGGCCGGAAGATGCTGACCCTGGCCGGGCAGCAGGCCGACATCGTCAGTATCACGCCGATCGCCAAGCGGGACGGGACCGGGCTGGAGACCGATGACGCCTCGGCCGCGGCCATGGACCGCAAGATCGGCTGGCTCCGCGAGGGCGCCGGCGACCGCTTCGACGCCCTGACGGTCAACATCCTCCTCCAGCACCTGACCGTAACGGATGGCGAGGCAGCGACCCGCGAGGCGCTGGAGACCCTGGGCACGGAATGGGAACTCCCCGCCACGACGCTGGCCGAGTCACCGCTGATCCTCGTCGGGTCCGTCGACGAGATCGTCGAGACGCTGCTGGCTCGCCGCGAGCGCTGGGGGATCAGCTACGTCTCCGTCTTCATCCACAACATGGAAGCGTTCGCCCCGGTCGTCGCCCGCCTCCACGGTCGCTGAACCTGGAGCGGCGGCAATGGGGCGAGCGTCCAGATGGCGGCGTGCGTCGACGGTCGAGACATGGCGTGCCATGTGCCTGTGAAGGCAGGCTGTGCGACGCTGTCCGGTAGTGACCGGGACGTCCGGCAGAGAGATACCGACGCACGGAGGCAAGAGATGCCAGGCAGAGCGTTCCGGTTCGGGGTCCAGGTCCGGCGAGGTGAGTCACGGGCTGACTGGCAGGACAAGGCCCGCAGGGCCGAGGCGCTGGGGTACGACGTGCTGGCGACCGTCGACCACTTCACCGATGTCTTCGCCTGGTCGCCGGCGATCGTCTCGGCCGCCAGCGTCACGACGACGCTGCGGTTCTGTCCGTACGTGCTGGACAACGACTTCCGCCACCCGGCCGTGCTCGCGCAGGACGCCGCCACGGTCGACATCCTGACCGACGGCCGGCTGGAACTCGGCCTCGGCGCCGGCTGGCTGGGTTCGGACTACACGAAGACCGGCATCCCGTTCGAGCGGGCCGGTGTCCGGGTCGGCAAGCTGATCGAGAGCGTCGAGATCGTCAAGCGGTACTTCGCTGACGAGACCGTCACCTTCGCCGGTACGCATTACCAGGTGGATGGGCTGCCGGGGAACCCGAAGCCGGTCCAGTCGCCCGTCCCGCTCATGCTCGGGGGCGGGGGGCCACGCATCCTCTCCTTCGCCGCCCGCGAGGCCAGCATCGTCGGGCTGATCTGGGTGTCGAAGCCGGACGGGAGCGGTTTCGACCGCAACGATGGCTCGCCGGAGGGATTTGACCGCAAGGTCGCCATCGTCCGGGAGGCCGCCGGGGATCGCTTCGACGGGCTGGAATTCAACGTCCTGCTGGAGCGGTTCGCCCTGACGGACGGCGCGGCGGCGACCGCTACCGAGGTCGCCACCATGGCGGAGACGTGGGACGTGCCGGAGTCGGTCGTCCGGGACTCGCCCGTCGCCCTGATCGGCAGTCGCGACGAGATCGTCGCGAAGATCCGCGCTGGCCGGGACCGCTACGGGATCTCCTACTACACCGTCCGCGAGGCGGACATCGACCTGTTCGCCCCGATCGTCGCGGAGCTGGCGGGGCAGTAGGTGGGTTCGGGGGCTGTCCCTGAGCACCGACGGCGGCAGTGCGACACCGGGTCAGACGTCGATCCGGTAGGCAAGGCCGATCTCGTCACCGGGCTGGCCGCGGATACCCCAGTCGTGGCGCGGCGTCTCGTAGAGCGTGATCTCGATATCCTGGGGCGTGATGCCGGTCGCCGCCGGGATCCGGTCGTAGAGCCCGCGGATGAGGCGCTTCTTCGCCTCGACCGATCGTCCCTCGAACAGGCTGATCTCGATGATGATGTAGCGCTCCGACCGGTCGGCGGGGAAAAGGAAATCCTGCCGGTCGAGCCGGATGAACCGGTGGAATCGCTTGTCCGGCGGATAGGCGAGCGCGTCCATGACGGCGGCGTGAATGGCCTCCGACAGCGTGGCGCGGATGGGAGAGAGCTGCGCGTCGAGACCGTAGACCGTCACCTGTGCCATGCGGGTGCCCTCGTTCGGTAGCACCTGGGCGCTCGCGGCCCCGCGACGAGCGGACCAGGATCTGGGGTGTGCGTCCGGCTGGGTCCTCCGCGGGGTCAGGACGGGGCCGGGTCATCGCGGCATGGTCAACCAGGCGACGACCCTGGCCAGCCGGTCACCGCACCGTCCGGAAGAACGCCCGGACATCGCTGGTGAGCAGGTCCGGCGTCTCCATCGCGGCGAAGTGGCCGCCGGTGTCGAAGTCGCTCCAGTGCGTGATGTGGTTGGTCCCCTCGGAGTATCGCCGGATGGCGACATCGTTGGCGAACACGGCGACGCCGGTCGGGACACCCGTCGCCGCTGCGCCGGTGTCGCCCGCTGACCAGGCGCTGCTGCCATCGGCGGCCTGTGCCGACCCATCGCCAGCGCCCCCCTCAGCAACGTCCCCCCAGCCGGCGTGGGACCCTTCGTAGTAGAGATTGGCGGACGAACCCGCCGTCCCGGTGAACCAGTACAGGGAGACGTTCGTCAGCAGGTGGTCGCGGTCGACGGCGTCCTCCGGGAGCACCTTCGCCGGGTCGGTCCAGCCCTGGAACTTCTCGACGATCCAGGCGAGTTGCCCGGCCGGCGAGTCGTTCAGCCCGGCGGCGAGCGTCTCCGGCTTGCTGCCCTGGATCGTGAAGTAGCCGCTCTCCGCCGCCATCCATGCCCCCAGCCGGTCGAGCCGCTCCTGGTCGAGGGCGGACAGCGATTCACGCTCCTCGCCCTCGACGGTATGCCACGGGATGAACCCCTGTGACGCCGCGTTGACGTGGACTCCGATGATCCTCTCCGGGTCGAGGCGGCCCATCGCCGGACAGATCCCGGCGCCGAAGTCGCCGCCCTGGGCGCCGTAGCGCTCGTAGCCGAGCCGGTGCATCAGGGTGACGAAGGCGGAGGCGATCCGGTCCTCCGTCCAGCCTTCGTCCGGGGTAGGGCCGGACAGGGTGAAGCCGGGAATCGAGGGGACGACGACGTGGAAGGCGTCCGTGGCCTCACCACCATACTGCTCCGGCTGGGTCAGCGGACCGATCATCCGCTGGAACTCGACGAACGAGCCCGGCCAGCCGTGGCAGAGCAGCAGCGGCAGGGCGTCGTCGTGCGTCGAGCGCACGTGGAGGAAGTGGACGTTGGCGCCGTCGATCGTCGTCGTGAACTGCGGGTGCGCGTTGATGGCCGCCTCGGCGGTCCGCCAGTCGTAGCCGTCTCGCCAGTACGCTGCCAGTCCACGCAGGTACGCGACCGGCACGCCCCGCGCCCAGGGTTCGCCGGGCAGTGGAGTGGCCCAGCGGGTACGGGCCAGGCGGTCGCGGAGGTCGTCGAGTGCCTCGCCCGGGATCTCGAGGCGGAACGGGCGGATCGTATCGTCGGGAATGCCTGGGTGGTCGGGGCCACCGGATGGGTGTGTGCTCATACCCATAGTCTGGGACCGAATGCGGACGGTTCGCGACCGGCATCCCGGACCGTTCCCTTGGGTCCGCGCCGGGGAGCCGGCCGGTGCCTGCGACCGTGCAGGGGTGTGACTTACGGACATTGCGGTTCGCGGGATCGCGTGCATACAATCGCCTGCGCCGGATGACCGGGGCCGCGCCGAGGGATTGATGATCACGAAGACACCGCATCAGGTCGCGCTGGACCGTCTGGCCCGTCTGGCCCGCCGCGCCCTCGGCGTCCCCATTGCCCTCATTACCGTGATCAAGCCGGAGCGGCAGGAGTTCATCGGGCTCGAGGGTCTGGCCGAGCCCTGGGCTTCGCAGCGATGGACTCCGCTGTCCATGTCGCTCTGCCAGTATCCGGCGCAATGGGGGAAACCTCTGGTAATCCCGGATACCCGGCGAGAGACCAGGTTCGAAACCGAATTGGCCCGCAGCGAACTGGGCGTTATCGCCTACGCCGGGGCCCCCCTACGGTCTGTGGAGGGGGACGTGCTGGGGACGTTCTGTGCGATCGACACCGAGCCACGGGACTGGACGGATGAAGAAGTCCTGATCCTGGGCGACCTGGCCGCGGCCGCCTCGGCGGAACTTACGCTGCACTTCGCTCTCATCGACCTGCGGCGGGCTCGGGCCTACGCCGACGCCACGGTCGATACGGTCCGGGAACCCCTGCTGGTCCTCGACCATACGCTCTCCCTCGTCTCGGCCAATCGGGCCTTCTACCGGGCCTTCAAGACCAGGCCAGCCGAGACGATCGGGCGACGCTTCGTCGATCTGGGTGACGGGCAGTGGGATCGTCCGGACCTGATCGCCGCCCTCCGGGCCGTCGTCCAGGACCGGACGCCATTCGAGGATGTCCGGATCAGCGACGACTTCCCCCGACTCGGCCCCCGGACGTTCCAGCTCGATGCGCGTGTCCTGGAGTCCAGCGACATGGTCGGGCCGCGGATCCTGCTGGCGATGGAGGACATCACCGCCCGGCTGGAAGCCCAGCGCGAACGCCAGACCTTCATGGATTCGCTCGCCCACGACCTGCGTAACCCGGTCGCCGCCATTCGTGGTGAGGGTCAGTTGATGGCCCGGCGCGCCCGGCGCGGCACCCTCGACGCGGATCGGATCACCCAGGGGCTGGACGTCATCGACCGCAGCACCAGTCAGATGATCCAGATCATCGACGAGATGCTCGATACCGTCTACCTTGATGCCGGTCAGCCGCTCGAGCTCCGACTCGCGACCGTCGATCTCGGTGACCTGGTCGTCATGACCGCCGGGAACACCCAGGCGTTCTCGCCCGGGCATCGCGTGGTCACGGATGTCCGCCAGCCGGTCTCCGTCTGGGCCGATGCGGCCCGGCTGCGCCGCGTGATCGATAATGTGGTCAACAACGCGGTCAAGTACTCGCCGGCCGGTGGCGACGTCACCGTGCTGGTGGACCGGGTCCATGACGAGAACGGCGAGGGAGCGGTCATCTCCGTGACCGACCACGGCATCGGTATCCCGGCCGTCGACCTGCCGTACGTCTTCGATCGGTTCCACCGTGGGACGAACGTCGACGGGATCGGCGGCAGTGGGATTGGCCTGTCGGGCGTCCGCCAGCTGGTCGAACAGCACGATGGCGAGATCACCATCGCCAGCACCGAGGGCGAGGGGACCCGTTTCACGATCCGGCTCCCGGTCCCTCCGGGGAGCGAGACCGGCGGCCGGGCTCCCGGTCCCGGGCCGGTCTCCCACCCGGAGGGACGGACATAGGCTTGCGGCTGGGGACCACGGTCCCGATCGAGACGGACGTGGATGGTCGGGGTGGAGGGGTTGCCATGGGCGTGGTCGAGCGTTCACACATCATCGTCATCAACCACTCGGATGACCTGCTCGACCTGTACGCCGACCTGCTGACCGAGGAGGGGTACACGGTCTCGACCCAGACGGTCTTCGATCCGGATCTGACCGCGATCGCCGAGCTGGCGCCGGTCTGCGTCATCATCGACTACTTCGTTCGGGGAGATGCGGCCGAGCGCGATGTCCTGTCCCGCCTGATGACCGACGAGCGAACCCATGCGATCCCGCTGATCGTCTGCACGGGGGCCGTGCGGGACATCGAGGAGATTCGCGACCGGCTCGAGGCGGAATCGGTCGCGATCATCCTGAAGCCGTTCGAGATCGATCAACTGCTGGCGACGATCGCGGATGTCCGTCCGCGGATCCCGAGATCCTGACCTCTGACAGGCCGCTGCTCCGGCCGGTCACCGACCCGAACGGCCGGGACCTGGCCGCCGTTCTCGCCATGCCGGATTGGTCCGGTCATGGCCGCCCGTCGAACCATCGTCCGGCGTCGCCCGCGCCCGCGGACACCACCGGGGACGCGTGACCCGGCGCGAACGTCGCCCTGCCGGGCCGGTCACGCCTGCTGGCCGCGTTCCACATAGCGGTTCATCAGTGGTGTGACGGTGAGCCCGTGGACGACGATCGAGACGACGACGACGGTCAGCGTGATGCCGGTCAGAATCTCCGCCTCCCGCCCCTCGAGTCCGTGCACGAGGGCATAGGTCAGGTAGTAGATCGAGCCGATCCCCCGGATACCGAACCAGGCGAAGTAGTTGCGCTCGATCGGCGTGACCCGTTCACCCCGGAGCCCGAGCCAGACCGCGACTGGCCGGATCACCAGGAGCAGGAGCGGGGCGAACCAGAGGGCCTCGACCGGCAGGTACCGGGCCGAGAGCAGGCAACCGACCAGCAGGACGACGCCGAGCTCGCCAATCCGCTCCAGGCGTTCGTTGAAGCCGAGTACGGCCGCCGCCATATGCGCCGGCGCGGTCTCGTTCTTGACCGCGGTCTCTTCCTCGTCCCCCTTGACGACCTGCTCGAGCACCTCATCCAGGTCACCCGGGGTCAGACGGCGCTCGACTCGGCGCAACGCCAGTCCGGCTGCGAAGACCGCCAGGAATCCATAGCTATGGATCAACAGGGCGCCGCCATAGGACAGCGCGATCAGCCCGAGCGTCAGGAACTCGTCCAGTCCGACCGCCTCGCGATGCTCGCGGCGCAGGTAGATGACGAGGTAACCAACCAGCGTCCCGAGCAGGGCCCCGAAGGCGATCCCGCCCACCGATGACCAGACGAGGTCGATGGCTACCCAGCGCCAGCCGAAGTCGCCCAGCTCGTGCAGGCCGAGCAGGCCAAGCCCCAGCATGACGAAGGGAAAGGCGGTCCCGTCGTTGAGTCCAGCCTCCCCGGTCAGACCCAGCCGCAGCCGGTCCTCATCCGTCGGACTGTCCACGGCGACCTCGGAGGCCAGCACGGGGTCGGTGGGTGCGAGGATCGCGCCCAGCAGCACGGCGGCGCCGAGCGAGAGCCCCAGGCCGACCACGCCAGCCACTGTGATCAGCCCGACCGTCACGACCATCGAGATGACGGCGAGTCGCAGCGGCAGAATCCAGCGCCGGTCGTTCCAGTCGATCCGCAGTTTCAACCCCGCGGTGAACAGTGAGACGATCACCGCGACCTCGGTGATCCGCTCCAGCAGGCCAGCGTCCGCAATCGGGTCGAGCGAGACGAGGTCTATCCCGAACGAGCCGAGCCCGAACGAGCCGAGGAACAGGCCGATGGCCAGGTAGAGGATCGAGGTCGTGATCGGCAGGCGCTTCAGGATCGAGCCGCCGAGAGCCATCACGATGAAGAGTGAGCCGATGATGAGATACCAGATCGTAAACGTCACGCCAATCCATTCCCACTCGCCACGGAACACGACGCGCCCGCGTGGATGACCCATTCGGTCCAGACCGACGTTCGCGCGCCGACGGGACCGCGGTGCAAGTCCAGGGCCCGCGCCCGGATGACGCTCGCCGGTCGGTATCCCAACGACAGCTGGCCCACGGGAGGGGTGAGCTCACCTCCGTCGGACCGGGCCGGGACGACGGCCGGCGACCGGGGATGGCGCGGTGCCGGCGTTAGGCGCGTCGCTGGAGCACCGTGCTCACCGGGCCAGATTCCTGACGTGGGGCGCCGTGATGAGGGTGCCGCACAGGACCATCCCGGGTCGTGGCGGGGCGCCAGTGGCGGCGGTCGATCGACAACCAGCACCGTCGGCCCACCGTAGGTCGGCCGTCCCCGTGGCTCTGCCGGTCACCCGGCTGCCGCGGCGTGACCGGGTGCCCTCGCCCTCCATCCTGCGGCCGTCCAGCCGACCGTCGGCGGGGAGGGCAGCCGCCAACGGGACGGTACGATCCGGCGCGGTGCAGTCAGGGTGAGGGGATGATCATCTTCCTAACATCATACAGTTGTCGCATGAGGAAGTCGTGCACGATGAAATGTCCTATACCGTAATCAGGCACTCGCTGGTTGAGACCAATCAATTGCCGGAGTGGCGGTTGCTGGGCAAGAAGTCCAGTCGATTAACCGAAGTCCCGCTGCGTGGCGGGGTGTCTATGCCAATTGGCGCCCGATCCGCGCCCTCGGTCTCGCCGATACCTCGTCGATTCGGGTTACGGGTGAGACTCATATAAGGAACGGCTCTTGTGCATCATCCGACGATCACGAGGGCGATCAGTCCGGATAGACTGGCTTGTGTGGGCGGCACAGACCATCATGTGGCGAGGCGAAGCGTGCGAACCACATGAGCACCCGTCATGGTCTCAGCGGGCTGGGCCCGCGCGACCTGCTGGCCGTCGCCACGGTTCGTCGCTTCCGGCCGGCGTGGGGAAGGGGGACTGGCTTTACCGCATGACATAGCTCAGGGGCGCGCTGACGCGCGCCAGGTAGTCGATAGTCCGTTCCAGGGTCCGACGACAATGGACCCCGATCTCGATCCCAATCCCGATCGTCGACGCGAGACAACGGGGGAAATCCATGGACGAACTCTCCTTCGGTCAGTACGAATTCATCTACAACGTGTTCTCCTTCTCGCTGGCCACGATGGCGGCGGCGACGCTGTTCTTCTGGCTTGGCCGCCAGCAGGTCAGCAACGCCTACAAGACCGCGTTGACCATCACCGGCCTCGTGACGTTCATCGCCGCTTACCATTACTTCAGGATCTTCGAGAGCTGGGAGGCCTCGTACGTAACGGTTGACGGCGTCTTCCAACCGTCGGGCGTGGCATTCAACGACGCATACCGCTACGTCGACTGGGTCCTGACTGTGCCGCTCCTGTTGATCGAGTTGATCCTCGTAATGAACCTGACACGAAGCCAGTCCATCAGCAAGGGCATCCGGCTCGGCGCACTCGCGGCGCTGATGATCGTCCTTGGCTACCCGGGTGAGATCGCGGATTCCAACGGTGAGCGATTGTTCTGGGGCGTCGCATCCATGCTGCCCTTCCTGTGGATCCTCTACGAACTGTTCGTCGGCCTGCGTGGCTCGATCGCGTCGCAGCCAGCCGATGTCCGTGGCCTGGTCAACACCGCCGTCTGGGTGACCGTCCTGTCGTGGTCGTTCTACCCGGTCGTCTACTTCATCGGGCTCGCCGACCTGGGCGCTGGGACCTCGGAAGTCGCTATCCAGACGGGGTATAGCATCGCGGATATCACCTCGAAGGTCGGCTTCGGCGTGCTGATCTACATGATCGCCGTCCGCAAGTCCGGCTACGACCGGGGTGTCCCCGCGGTGGCTCAGCCAGCCGACTGACGGATCCCGTCCGAGGGGCATCTCGGTGTGACCTCTGCGGTGGGGTCTTACCACAGCGATACGGAACGGGCCGGCGGACACATCCGCCGGCCCGCTTCGTCTCCCCGCGACCTGTTTCACCGATCGGCCCTCTGGGACAGCGGGGCCGCCAGTCGGCGCGGATCTCATCGCCATCCCGGTCATGCCATCCAGCGATAGCGCTATCGCGAGTTGGAGCCTTGATACGGATCGGATCAGGCTCTTCGCGGTAGTGCCGATGATCGGTCCGCGCGCCCATGTGATCGAATCTGTAGCGCGTGATACTCAAATTGAACAGGAACTCACTTCTGAGCAACGCACGTGGCCCCAAGGTTGCATTGGTGCGATCGGTCGTCAGTTCGGGCGACGAACGGTCTATAAGATCGACTGTCCATCCGGTGCCGGATCGCTCTCGATACCCGATCGGCGGACCGGTTGACCATCGTCTCCAGGGGCAGCAGTGCTCCGGGGTCCTGGTCCAGTCGTCCAATGGCCCTCGGTCCCAGACAGTCCGAAGGGCATGCAAGGGGAACGCGTGTATGTCAGTTCTCGAGACCCGCGCGACGCAAAGGATGGCGTCGCGTCTACAGAGCGGTGAGGCTGGTTGTGAGGACGTCCAGTCGATCATCAATATCGCCGCGACCGCTGAGGCGTTCGCGGTGACGGCCCTCGGGGGAGCCATCGACTACGCCATCAACGGGCTGCTGCCCCTGACGGATGAGGCGATCCAGAGCCTCGTTGCCGCCCGGGCGACCGAGCAGATCCACTACGACTTCCTGGTCGCGGCCGGTGCCGAGCCACTGACGCTGACGTTCACGATCCCGGACGAGACGATCCTGACCGACCCGGCGACGTTCTTCCCGACGCTGATCGAACTGGAAGAAGTCTTCATCGCCGCCTATATCGCGGCGGCCCAGCAGTTCGCCATCCTCGGGGAACCGGATCTGGCCGAGATCGCGCTGCAGATCGGCGCCGTCGAGGCCGAGCATCGTGTGGGGGTCCGGTTCTTCGCGATCGAGGCCGGCGTGCTCACGGGCGTGCCGAACGACGTCGCCTTCGAGAAGGCCCTGTTCGCCACGGTCGCCGAGGCCGCCGATCTCCTGACGGAACTCGGCTTCATCGGCGGAACCGGCATCGTCGTCGAGTACCCCGGCCCTGGCGTGATCGATACGACGGGCCTGACCCAGCTCGAGCCGTAACCGACCCGGAACTACCATGACGGAGAGTAAAATGTCCATTCAGGAAGCAGTGCGCACGACGCCCCTGTCTCGCCGATCAGTCCTGCTCGGGGCCGGTGCCAGCGCGGTGGCCTTCACCGCCGCCCAGTCGTCCTTCCTGCACGCCCGGGCACAGGAGTCCGAGAGTCTGCAGGAGATCCTCGATATCGTCGTCACCACGGAGACCTTCGGGGTGGCGTTCCTCGCCGCTGGCCTCGAGGCCAATCGGAACGGTGAGTACGACATCCCCTGGCCCGAGAACGTCGTCGAGGTCGTCGAGGCGGCCCGGGCTCAGGAGCAGTTCCACCTCGAAGCGTTCGAGAGCCTCGGTGGCCAGGCGCTGTACGACACCTTCACTGTCTCACCGACGACCCTGACCGTGTTCAACGATTTCTTCGCGGCCGTCGTCGAGCAGGAGACCGCCGAGACCGGCTCCCAGGGGGCAGCGATCCGCGCCTTCACGGGTATGGACCGCCCGGATCTCGTCAAGGTCGCCTTCCAGTATGGCGCTGAGGAGGCGGAGCACCGGTTGCTCGCCAACTACACGCTCGGCAACCGCCCCGCGAACGACCGGGTCTTCGCCCAGGCCCCGTACGAGACGCTGGGCGAGTTCCTCCAGTCCCTCCGGACGCGCGGCATCATCGAGGGAGCGGGCACCGAGATCTCCTACCCCGGTCCGGGTGAGATCGACGACAGCAACGTGATCGAGACCGAGCCGGGTGGGGTCGCCGTCTCCTGCGGGGACAGCGCCACGCCTGGCGCCGGGACCGGCGGATCGGGCACGCCCGAGTCCGGCACGCCGGAGTCTGGGACGCCGGAGTCGGGCACGCCTGACGCCTGATCCATCGGTGGCTTCGACACGGTCAGTCGCTGTCCAGTGACGGCGGCACCGGCCAGGACCGCCGTCGCGGTTCCGCTGGGCGACAAGGGGATGGGGAACCGGTGTCACACCGGTTCCCCATCCCCCTGTCCGTGCATCGCTGACGGCCGCGGCTCAGCCGCCCTGCTGCTGGAGGGCCTCCTGGAGTTCGCCGCGGATCTGGTCACCGCCGCGGTCCCGCCACTCGGCGACGGCACTGTCGAAGCTGTCCATCGACTCGCGCCCGCTGACGATCGCCGCGATCCGGTCGACGCCCAGTTGCTCCAGCTGCGGCCCCATCTCGACGTTGGTCGGGGAGAACAACGTCTGGCTGGGGTTGTCGCGGCCGATCGCGGCCGACTGGAGGGCGATCTGCTGCATCTGGAGCGCGATCTCCGGCTGCTCGGGGTAGTAGTAGACCGGGATGCCGTTCATCGGCGCGACCAGGTCGCTCTTCTCCAGTCGCCCCTGGTCGTTGAAGATCCGCGCGCCCGCCTCGTTGACCGAGTGGTGGATGCCCTCAATCCCCACGCCGAGGAAGTTGGACTCCTCCGACCCAAACGGCGCGGCGAGGTAGTCCAGGATCCGGAGGAGTTCGAGGATGCGCTCCTCGTCGGTGGTGCTGGCGGGGATGCCCGTGAAGCCGAAGAAACCGGGATCGTTCCAGGTCGCACCCGGGAGGCCGTCCGGCCCGACCGGCATGTAGGGCGCGAGCCGGGCGTTGGGGTTGTTGAGCTGCATCTTGCTCAGGACATTGGCCGGGCTCAGGATCGTGGCCAGGGCGTCCAGGTGCAGGCCGGTCTGCCCGGCGATGAAAGCGGCCTGGGCCTGCGGGTGCGTCATCGACGGGGCGTCGGGGTGGAAGCCACCCTCAGCCCAGACCCGGGCCTGCCACTCCACTTCCTGGCGGTACTCGGGCGTCTCGTTGGCGAAGACCATCGACCCGTCGGCGTTGATATGCCAGTCGCGCGGCACACGGTGCATGTAGGCGGCCAGCTTGTTGTCCATGACATGCCAGCCGAACCAGTGCCGACCCATACCGTAGGTGTCGGCGTTGCCGTTGCCGTCCGGGTCGCCCTTGCTGAAGGCTACGAGCATCTCGCGGACCGAGTCCGGCGAGGTCGGGTGGGCCAGGCCGAGATTGTCGACCCAGTCGGCCCGGTAGAACGGCAGGCTGCTGAACCGGGCGCCGCTCACGCGGGGGATGCCGTAGATCCGGCCCTGGAACCGGACGTTGTCCCAGGCGTACTGCGGGAACGTCGCGAGGTTCCGGAACTGGGCCAGCGCGTCCCCGGTGAGGTAGTCGGTGAGGTCGAGGAAGGCACCCTGGGCGAGGGCCTGCCACTGCTGCGGCGCGCCCTGCTGGGGGTTCATGTAGAAGATGTCGGGCAGGTCGCCGCTGGCGAAATAGGCGGCCGACCGTTCGCCGAAGTTCGGCTGGGGAACCATCTCGGGTTCCCACGTCACTCCGAGGCGGCGCTCGAGTTCCTGCCAGTAGGGGTTCTGGTCGCGACTCGGTGGCGGTGGGTTGTAGCCGATCGCGAAGGCGCGGACCGTGCCGCCCCGGCCCGGCACGCCATCGTAGGAGACGAACGGCTCGGGGGCCTGGGTGTAGGCATCGGGCACGGCGTCGGAGCCGGACGGGTAGTAGCCGCTAGCCGCGGCGATCGGGGTGGCGCCCGGGGTCCCGACCGGGGTCGCGCCGGGTGTCGCGCCCGGCGTGGCCGGCGCGTCCTGGGCGAAGGTGGTCCGGGGGAAGCTGGCGGCGCCAGCGACGGCGGCCCCGCCGGCGATGCCCTTGAGGATCGATCGGCGGTCGAGTCCGGTCCGGGCGTCGGTGGCCCGGCTGCGCTCATTGGACGGGGTCATCAGGCGACTCCTTCTGTGGTCCATCACTGATCAACGCCGGATCAATTAAGTGCGTCGCTGGCCAGGACAGCCAGCCGATCGTCTCGGTGGGGCGACCTCCGGCGAGTCGCCGGGCTGGAACCGGCCGGTCCCGTCAACGACTGGGACGCACCGGGAGAGCGGGGGGATGTCCGGCGCACGTCGCGCCGGACATCCCGTCATCGAAGACCGCGCCGAACCCGGCGGATCGTCACCAGACCGGTCGAAGTTGGGCTCAGGAGCTCTGCTGCATCGCCTCCTGGAGTTCCTGCCGGACCTGGTCGCCGCCCCGGCTGCGCCACTCCTCGATGGCCGCGTCGAGGGACTCGAACGCCTCGCGACCGGTGATGATCGCGGTGACGGTGTCGGTTCCGAGCTGGGTCAGCTGGGCGCCGAGTTCGATGTTGGCGGCCGAGTAGAGACCCTGGGTCGGGTCGTCGATCCCGAGCGAGCGGGACGCGATGCCACCGGTCTGGAGGCGGACACCGATCTGGGGGTCCTCCGGGTAGAAGATCGCCGGCAGGCCGCTGAACATGCCGATCAGGTCGCCCCGCTCGGCCCGGCCCTGGTCGTTGAGGACCAGGTTGCCATCGGCGTTGCGCGCGCTGTGGACGCCTTCGATGCCGCTCTCGAGGAACGTGTCTTCCTCGGAGCCGAACGGCGAGGCGAGGTAGTCCAGGATGCGGAGCAGTTCGAGGACGCGCTCCTCGTCGCCGCCCAGGCTGGCCGGGATGCCGACGTAGCCGAAGTGACCGACGCCGTTGTAGACGACGCCGGGCTGGCCATCGGCCCCGACCGGGAGGAAGTACGTCGTCGACGCGGTCGGCTCGTTGAGCTGGATGCGGCCCGTGACGCTGGAGGGACCGAAGAAGGACGGGAAGCCCTCGTAGTGGTGGCCGGTCTCGCCGGCGATGAAGGTGTTCTGCGCGTCGCTGAACGTCATGCCGGCGGCGTCCGGATGGTAGGCACCGGCGGCGAACAGGTCGCGCTGGTACTGGATCATCTGCCGGTACTCGTCGGTCTCGATCTGGTTGGTCAGCGAGCCATCCTCGTTGACGCGCCAGTTGAACGGGACGCGGTGCATCTGGGACATGATCGCGTTGTCCCACGCCCGCCAGCCGTTCTCGAACCGGCCCGAGCCCCAGGTGTCCGGGTTGCCGTTGCCGTTCGGGTCGCCGGTCGTGCAGGCCAGCAGGAACTCCCGGACCTGGTCCGGCCCCTGTGGGTTGGCCAGCCCGAACCGCTCCGCCCAGTCGGAGCGGTAGAAGCCGAGGTTGCCGATGTTCGGCTGGACGTTCGGGACGCCGTACTGGACGCCCTGGAACTTCGAGTTGTCCCAGGCGTACTGCGGGAACGTCGCCAGGTTCGGGAACTGCTGGAGGGCGTCGCCGGTGACGTAGGGCGTCAGGTCCAGGAAGGCGCCCTGGGCCATGGCCTGGTACTGCTGCGACGCGTTCTGCTCCGGGTTCAGGTAGAACAGGTCCGGCAGATCGCCGCCGGCGAAGTAGGCGGCCGACTTCTCGCCGTAGTTGGGCTGCGGGGTGATGTCGACTTCCCAGGTCACGCCGAGGCGGCGCTCCAGCTCCTGCCAGTACTGGTTCTGGTCGCGGGCGGGCGGCGGGGGGTTGTAGCCGATGGTGAAGACCCGGACCGTCCCGCCACTGCCCGGCACGCCGTCGTAGGAGACGAACGGTTCCGGAGCGGAGAGGTAGACGTCGGGCACGCCCTCGATCGGCGACGGGATGATCTGTGAGCCGCCCGGACCGGCAACCGGGGTGCCGGCGGCTGCGGTGCCGGCGGCCGGGGTGCTGTCCTGGGCGAAGGTGATCCGGGGGAACGCGGCGGCGGCGCCGGCGGCGGCCGCACCGACGGAGGCGGTCCGGAGCAGGGAGCGCCGGTTGATCGCGCGCGGCTTCCGGCTCGTCGGGAGGATGATGGAACGTGACGTGACGTCGTTGTCCTGGGTCATGCGGAGTTCCCTCTTCGTGTCTGTCCGGGCCGGCACGTTCGCCGGCCCGTGTCGCTTCTCGTCGACGGTCGGTGCGCTGACGGGCAGCGGGCACCGGCCAGCCCATGGGTCAGGGATCCATCGGGCACCTCCAGGTGGGGTGTAGGTGCGGTCCCGGAGCCGCCGTCAGACGGCGACTCCGGGCTGCCGGGCAGGGATCAGCCCTTGATCGAACCGGTGAGGACGCCCTTGGTGAAGTAGCGCTGCAGGAACGGGTAGACGATCAGGATCGGGACGGTCGCGAGGACGACGACCGCCATCTGGATGGACTGGGCGGGCGGCGGGGCCTGGTTGGGCGCGAACTGGTCGGCGCTGGCCAGGTTGCTGCCCATCAGCACGTACTGCCGCAGCACGTTCTGGACGGGCCACATCGTCGAGTCGTTGATGTAGAGGATCACGTTGAAGAACTGGTTCCAGATGCCCACCCCGTAGAACAGGGCGATCACCGCCAGGACCGCCTTGGAGAGCGGCAGGATGATCCGCCAGAGGATCTGGGCGTCGCTGGCGCCGTCGATCTTGGCCGCGTCGGTGAGGTCGGCCGGGATGTTCATGAAGAAGTTGCGGACGATGATGAGGTTCCAGGCACTGATGAGGCCGGGCACGATCAGCGCCGGGTAGGTGTTGAGCAGCCCGAGTTCCTTGATCAGAAGGAAGCTGGGGATCATGCCGGGGTAGAAGATCATCGCGCCGAGGACGAGGTAGAGCACGAACTTCGAACCCCAGACGCCCGGCCGCGACAGCCCGTAGGCTAGCGTGACGGTGAAGACCATCTGGGCAAAGGTCCCGAACAGGGTCAGGAGGATGCTGATCTGGAGCGCTCGGGTGACCACGCCGCCCTGGAGGATCGCGGAGTAGGACTCCAGAGTCGGGTTGCGGGGGAAGAGGATCAGCCCGCCGGCGAGGACATCCTTCGCCGACGAGAAGCTGACGGCGACGACGTAGACCATCGGGAAGACCATGATGAGCGTCACGAAGGTCAGGGCGATGGCCTTCGCGATCTTCATCAGCGGGCCGGGCTCCTCCATCCAGATCGGCCGGTTGGAGTCACGGCGCTTGCGCTTGACCTCGGGGATAACGAGGGAGCCGCCGCCGAGGGACGGGATCGTCGAGCTGCGTTCTTCGCGGATCGTCGCCATCAGAGCAACCCCTCTCCGGTAAAGCGCTTGGCCAGCCAGTTCGCCCCGATGATCATGAACGCGGCGACGACGCCCCGGACCAGGCCGACGGCGGTCGCGAAGGACCAGTCACCGCTCTGGAACGCCCGGGTGTAGACGAAGGTATCGATCACCTCGGCCGCCTCGGGGCCGACGGCGTTGCGCTGGAGGAAGTACTGCTCGAAGCCGGTCGAGAACATCGAGCCCATCCGCAGGATCAGGAGCAGGATGATGATGCTCATGATGCCCGGCAGGGTGACGTCGAGCAGGCGACGGCGCCCGTTGGCCCCGTCGATGACGGCGGCCTCGTAGAGCGTGGTGTCGATCCGGGTCAGGGCGGCGAGGAAGATGATCGTGCCCCAGCCGACGTCCTTCCACATCGACTGCAGGACGACGAGCGGCTTGAAGAGGTCCGGGTTGGACATGACGTTGATGCGGTCCATATCCTGGTTGGCGAGCAGCTGGTTGATGAAGCCGGCGCCCCCGAAGATCTGCTGCCAGAGCGCGATCACGATCACCCACGACAGGAAGTGCGGCAGGTAGACGATGCTCTGGATGGCCCGCTTCAGCCGCTCGCTCATGATGGAGTGGAGCAGCAGCGCCAGCGCGAGCGGGGCCGGGAAGGCGAAGACGAGCTGGAGGATCTCGATCTGGACGGTGTTGATCAGGGCGCGCTGGAAGTCCGGGTCGGTGAAGAGGAGCTCGAAGTTGGCCCACCCGACCCACGGGCTCTCCCACAGGCCGACGAACGGCGCGTAGTCCTTCCAGGCGATGAAGTTGCCGAGGATCGGGAGATAGATGAAGAGCAGGAAGTAGGCGAGCCCCGGCAGGATGAAGAGGTACATCCACCGGTCCCGCCAGAGGCGCTTGCGTAGCGGCGTCGAGAAGGTCTTGCCCCTCGGGCCGGAAGACGACTTGCCGCCGATGCGTAACGTGGCCATGGTCAAACCCCTCTGCCTCGAAGGCGTGAATCCCGAGGATCTCCGGCGATCAGGTGTCGCTGACCGGCGCGATGCCCGCTCAGTGCGCGACCGCGGCGAAGCCGCCGACGGCCTCGCGGACGCTCGGGGTGCCGACCGAAATGCGCCGCGTCAACCGGGGCCGCAGGGAGATGACGATCTCCGATGCGTCCGGCCAGGTCAGCCGGTAGCGGAGCGACTCGACCGCGAGCCGACCGAGGGACCCCTTGTCGACCGCCATCGTCGTGAGGGTGGCCGGGGCACCGCCCGAGACCTCGATATTGTCGAAGCCCATCACCGAGACGTCGTCCGGGACCTGGAGGCCGATGCGTCCCAGCGCCGCGATCGCTCCGTTCGCGAACCGGTCGTTGGTCACGAAGACGGCCGTGACGTCCGGGAAGCGGCCGAGCAGGTCGGTCACGGCCTCGTCCGTGTCGTCCCCCAGGATCCGGCCCTCCATCGGCACCAGGCCCTCGGTGGCGAGGACGGCGCGGTAGCCGAGGCGACGCTGGTCGAAGTTGGGATTGACGCCCTCCGGTGGGCCGAGGAAGGCGATGCGGCGGTGGCCGAGTTCGACGAGATGCCGGACAGCGTCCATCGCCCCGCCGACGTTGTCGGTGACGACGGCGTCCAGCCCTGGGGCGCCGCTCGCCGCATCGACGAGCACGATGGGCCCAGACCGGGCGGCGGAGATCGCCTGGACGGTCTCGGGCAGGAACGATCCGACCAGCAGTACGCCGTCCAGCGACTGCTGGAGGAGATGCGAGGGTAGGTCGGTGTGCCGGTTGTCCTCGTCGGTGGCGAGCGTGGCGTAGAGGAGGTTCATCTCCCGGGAGCGGGCGGCCGATTCGATCCCGGCCAGCACCCATGAGTAGAACGGGTTGATGTTCGGGGTGCCGGCCTCGCCGTAGCGCTGCTGCGTCCGGACGATCAGCGCGAAGTTGAGGGGCTCGGTCGCACCGGCGGCCCGTGCCGGCCCGCGGTGCTGGTAGCCGAGCGACCGGGCGACGGCCAGGACACGCTGCCGGGTCTCGCTGCTGATTCCCGGTTTGTCCCGCAGCACCAGGGAGACGGTCGTCGGCGACGCCTGGCTCTCGCGGGCAATGTCGTCGATCGTGACGCGTCGATGCGCCATGGCGATCCTCCAACGTGATCGACCGGAACGGGTGGGACGGTGTCTAGGGACGGTAGCACACCGTGTGGCACGGCGCAATACATATCACTAAATTTCATTGATACACCGAGTGCCGGTCGCGCTGGAACCGGAGACATCGCGCCGACGTCCTTCCCATGCGAGGGGTGCGGCGGCGATCGCCGCGCCGTCGTATAACCATGCAGCCAGCGGGTGGCGCCAGGTGGCGAACTGACCCCGCGGCACGGACACCGGAGAACACGGATGGGACTGCTCCTCCTCAGCCAGCGAAAAGTCACCCCTCCGTCGTCGTCCCTCCGTCGTCCGCGCTCCGGGAAGGCCACCTATCGTGTCTGCTCGCATCTCCGCGTTCCGTACGGGTCTCTGGCGAGACCCTGACTTCCTCCGCCTCTGGGCCGCCCAGACGATCTCCACCTTCGGGTCGCTGGTCGCCGGGCTGGCGATGTCGTTCCTCGCGATCGGATACCTCGACGCGACCCCCTTCCAGCTCTCGCTACTCGGGCTGGCCGGGCTGATCCCGGCCGTCGTCGCCGGACCCTGGGTCGGCGTGCTGGTCGACCGCGTCCGACGGCGCCCGGTCATGGTCACCACCGACCTCGCCCGGGCCACCGTGCTGACCGCGATCCCGGTCGCCGCCCTGCTAGACGTCCTCAGCATGGGACTGCTCTACGTCATCGCGGCGCTGACGAGCGTCCTGTCGCTGTCCTTCGATGTCGCCAACCGGGCCCACCTGCCTTGGCTGGTCTCACGGGGGGCACTGACGGAAGCGAACAGCAAGCTGACCGGCAGCGGGTCGGTCGCCGAGGCGATCGCGTTCTCCTCCGCCGGCTGGCTGGTTGTCCTGCTGACGGCGCCGTTCGTCTTCCTGATCGACGCGGCAACCTTCGTCTGGTCGGCCCTCTTCGTCTCCCAGATCCGCAAGCCCGAGCCGGACCCGGCTCCGCACGGCACGGGAGCGCACCTGCCGGTCGTGGCCGAATTCGTGGCCGGGGTGCGATACGTCAGCAGGAGCGTCACGCTGCGTGCCCTGATGAGCGCGACGTTCCTGCTCAACCTGTTCCAGAACATGCTCGGGACGCTCTACGTCTTCTATGTGATCGAGGAGATCGGGCTGTCCGAGGGGATCAGCGGCGTCGCCTTCGCGCTCGGTGGGGCGGCGGCGCTGGTCGGGGCCATCTTCACCGGCCGGATCGCCCGACGCCTGGGGGTCGGCAACGCGATGGTCGCGGCGCTGCTGGTCGCGGCCGGGGCCAACCTGCTCGTCCCGCTCTCGACCGAGGCGACGGTGCTGGCCTTCGGGCTGATCCTGGTCCAGCAGTTCCTGGGCGATTCGGCCCTGACTGTCTACGAGATCGCCGACACGAGCCTGATCCAGGCCAGTGCTGGTGACGCATGGCAGGGGCGGGTGCAGGCTACCCTCCGGATGGTGACGTTCGGCGGACAGGTAGCCGGGACGGTCGCCGCCGGGTTGCTGCCGTTCATCGTCTGTGTCCGGGCGACGATGTTCGTGGCCGCGGCCGGGATGGCCCTC
>CADCWK010000231.1 GCA_902806375.1 uncultured Thermomicrobiales bacterium | reverse complement strand
GGGTTGCCACCGCGAGAGATCTCTGGCGCCTGGCGCTCCCACTACCACGACCTCCTGCCCGCCGATGTCCAGCGCTCACTCGAGCGTCACCGGTTTCCCGGCGACCTGACCCTCGCGCTCCCCAGGCTGGCGAACGGCGTCGGCGCGTTCGCCGCCCGCGCCGACGCCGTTCGCCGGGCGGCCGTCACGGCGAGTGCCCAGCTGTCCAGCCGGATGGGTATCCGTCTCTCGCCTTTCCGTGTCACGACGCTGGTCGGCCTGTTCGAGGCGGACGGCTGGATGGAGTGGCAGGACGATATCGCCCACCTGCTGATCGCGGTCGCGGTCCTGGAGTCGATCGAGCAGGGCGACGTCCTCGTCCACCATGAGATCGCCCATGTCGCCCATCAGCAGATCCTGGCCGACGGCGGTATCCGTGACGTCGGCGACGCGCAGTTCGAGGAGGGTCTGGCGACCCTCGTTCCGGGGATCGGGACGGACCTCGACGATGGCACGCTCCGCTGGGTGGGGCGGAGGGCGACGGCGACGGGAGAACCGGTGCCGGAGTGGCTGGCCCGCTCCAAGGACGCCTGGCCGGCGATCCGGTCGCGACTCCTGGCAGACTTCACGTCCACGACCGATGAGGCGTACGGCGCCGTGTTTATGGGCGGGGACGAGGCGGCCGGTATCCCCATGAAGGCGGGCTACTACGCCGGGCTCCGGCTGGTTCGCCAGACCCTGGAACTCCACAGCCTGGCCGAGATCACCCACTGGCACCGGGATGTCGCACGCTCGAAGACCTGGGACGCGTTGAACGGGCGGTAGCCCATCAGGGTCGGCGATGCTCAGGGCATCCGTCCCGACTTCCCGGGGTACTCAGCGGCTCCCCGAGGGGCAATGACGGACCCACCCACGAGCGGCGGGGTCTCGTCGCACCCCGATCACTCTCCGATCGATCCGCCGTCGTACGACTCCCGGATCAGGTCGGCGTGGCCATTGTGCCGCGCGTACTCCTCGATCATGTGGACCAGGACCCAGCGCAGGCTGGGTGAGCTGCCGTCGGGCCAGGGAGTTTGGGCCAGGAACGCTGGTCCGCCGGCGGCCAGCGCCTCCGTGACCCGGACACGGGACCGCTCCACGGCTTCCTGCCACTGCCCGTGGACCCGCTCGAGCGTATCCGCGTCGGTCAGGCGCCAGTCCGCGTCGGGGTCTGCCTCCCAGTCGATGGTCGCCCATGGCTCCGCTGGTCGAACCCCGTGGAGTCGCCACGAGAACCAGTAATCCTCCACCCATGCCAGGTGACGGAGCATCCCTCCCAGGGTCATCGGGGAGGCGCCGACCGTCGCCCGGATACCGGCGGCGTCCAGCCCCGCCGTCTTCCACGTCAGGGTCGCCCGCTGGTAATCGAGAAAGCCCGTCAGCGTCGCGATCTCGTCGCCCGCGAGGGGCGGCTCCGGACGTCCGTACTCATCCACGGTCGGCATCTGTCGGGTTCCTTTCGGCGCTGTTGTCCCGAATCGTCGTCAGGTCGTCCGCTGGTCGATCATCTGGAGGAAGTCGCGCGTTCGCTGCATGAGCAGGTCGGCGGACGGGGCATCGTAGGATGTCAGGCTGCTGTCGGCGAACAGGTGCTGCTCCCCGGGGTAGAGGAACAACTCGGCGTCCGGGGTCGTCTCGACCAGGTCCCGGGCCGCTTCGAGGTCGCCCTCGTCGGCGAAGAACGGGTCCGCCTCCATGCCATGGATCTGGGCGGGCACCCCGGCCGGCCAGGCCGAGCCGAACTCGGACGGCGGCACGCAGGCATGGAACAGCAGTGCTCCCCGGGCGCCGGGGCGCGTCTGAGCCAGCTGCTGGGCGGCCATCACGCCGAGCGAGAAGCCGGCGTAGACCAGGGCGTCGGGCAGCCCCTCGGCGGCCCGGAGACCGCGTCCCAGCACCTCGCCGAAGCCGATCTCCTGGGCGTGAGCGACCCCCTCCTCGACGGTGGCGAAGGTGCGGCCCGCGTACAGGTCAGGGGTGTGGACGGTGTGCCCGTCCCGGCGCAGGTCGTCGGCGAACGCGACGACGCCGGGTGTCAGCCCCTGGGCATGATGGAAGAGCAGGACTTCGGTCATTCCGACACTCCTTCGTCCGGGATGATACGAACAGATGATCTACACCATAGAGACGCGAGCCGGTCGTGTCAAGCACCGACGACCCGCCCGGAACCGCCTTGATCCAGCCCTCCAGGCGCGAACGGGTACGGCCCCGATCGGCCGGAGAGGACGCGATCCTCTCCGGCCGGACCGACCCTGAGGGCCGCGACGGTGACCCTGTCGCTAGCCGCCCTCCGGGATGGCCAGCGGTGGTCCGTTCCGGCGTCACCGGCGCGGACCCGGCCCGGCGCGATCGCTACCGGGCGGTGACGGGGCCGGTCGCGCGGGAGCTCTCGAACTCCGCCCGGATCGCGGTGAGGAGCGCCGGATCGGTCACGAGGTCGACACCGGTCATCGCCAGCGCCCGGCCGACGAGCAGGGTGTTGGTGTACCCGAGTTCGGAGTCGGAGGCTTCGACGACCTCACGCGAGTGCCAGGTGCACATGTGGTCGATGATCGGGTACGACGTCTCGACCGACGGGACGACGTAGGAGACGTTGCCCCAGTCGGTCGAGCCACTCCCCTCCTCCGCCTTGGCGTCCGGCAGCGCCAGCCCGACGGCGTCGATGTTCCGCTTGAGGGCGGTCGCCAGCGTGTGGTTGGTGATCATGTCCCATGACGGTTTCTCGGACGTGTCGAAGCTCAGTTCGGCGCCGGTGATCAGGGCGGCGCCCTCGGCGATCCGGCGGACCTTGCCGACCAGTTCCTCCATGTACGCCATGGTCTGGGCACGGACGAAGAAGTCGGCGGCGGCGAAGTCTGGCACGACGTTGGGCACGTGGCCGCCGTCGGTGATGACGCCGTGGAAGCGGGCGTCGCTACGGACGTGCTGGCGAAGCGCGTTGATCCCGTTGAAGACCTCGATCACGGCGTTGAGCGCGTTGATCCCGTTGTAGGGGTCGGCGGCGGCGTGCGCGGCCTGGCCGCGGAACTCGATCCGGACCGCCTGGCACGCCAGCGCCTGGCCGCTGCCTTCCACGGTCGGGCAGGACGCCTCGGGCGTGCCGGGGTGGGCGCCGAGGGCGGCGTCGACGTCATCGAAGGCGCCGGCCTCGGCCATGAACGCCTTGCCGCTGATCGCCTCCTCGGCCGGGGTGCCGAAGACGACCACTTGACCCGGGACGCCGAGTTCGGCCAGCCCGGCTCGCAGCCCAACTCCGGCGGCGACGTTCGCCAGGGCGATCAGGTTGTGGCCACAGCCGTGCCCGAGGCCGGGCAGCGCGTCGTACTCGGCCAGGAAGGCGATCCGGGGACCACCCGGCGTGCCGGCCTCAGCCCGGAAAGCGGTCGGGAGATCGGCCGTACCGCGCTCGACGGTGAAACCGTTGCGCTCCAGGAAGTCCGCACAGGCCGCGCTGGAGAGCGTCTCCTGCATGGCCGGCTCCGGGTGCTGGTGGATGTACCGGGAGAGCTCGACCAGCTCGCCCGCGAGGGCCTGGATCGCCTCGCCGGCCGCCAGCCGGGCCCGGTCGACCGTCGGGTTCGCCAGTGTCGTGACCATGCTGTCCCATCCCTGCCTGTCGCTAGAGGCAGCCGCCCCCGGGCACCGCGATGTGCGGCCCGAGGGGCGACTGCCGTCGCACTCGATGTGTCAGACGAAGGACGATAGCAGAAGAACGTCCTGGTGGTGCCCGGGCTAGCTGGTGGCTGCCGCCGCTGACCTGTTGCGCCGCACCGATCCCGGTGAGACGCCGGTGGTCCGCGTGAAGGCCCGGCTGAAGGCGGCCGCGGACCCGTAGCCGAGACGGTCGGCCACCTCGTCCACCGTCAGGCGCTCACCCCCGAGCAGATCGACCGCGACCTGCATGCGCCAGCGCGTCGCGTAGCTGATGGCGGGCTCCCCCACGAGCGCCGTGAACCGGGCGGCGAAGGCCGATCGGGACATCGCCACCTCGCTGGCGAGGGACGCGACCGTCCATTCCCGCGCCGGTTCGCGGTGGATCAGCGTGATCGCCCGGCCGATCTGCCGGTCCTGGAGGGCGCCGAGCCAGCCCGTCCGGGCGGACGGGTCGTGGGCGATCCAGTCCCGGATCGCCTGGATAATCAGGATGTCGGCCAGCCGGGTGATGACGGTCTCGCCGCCAGGACGCAACTCACGGGACTCGGCGGCGATCAGCCGGAGCGTGCTCTGCATCCATTCGGACTGGGACGGCCCGGCTGCCTCGGCCTGCATGATCCGGGGCAGCAGCCGGACGAGGGACTGCGCCGCCGGGTGGTCGAAGGTGACGGCGCCGCAGATCAGCGTCGTCGGTTCGCCGCCCCCACCGTGGCGGAGGATCTCGTACCGGTCGCTGACGATCTCGCGCCGCAGGGACAGGATGGGCGGCGTCGCGACGCCCGGCCCACTCCGGAGCCGGTGTCCCTCGCCGTGGGGGACGAGCACGAGCGCACCCGGCAGCAGCTCCCGCGAGCCTTTCCCTTCGGCGTCCAGCCAGGCCCGGCCGGACGTCACGACATGGAACCACAGGCAGCCAGCCATCGGCGGCAGGGCGAGCCCCCAGGGCACGGTCAGCTCCGACCGGCAGTAGAAGCTGCCCGTCATCCGGAGGAAGTGGAGCGCCTCACCGAGCGGGTCCTGCGCCGGCCAGAAGTCGTTGCTGCTCATACCAGACAGTATCCAGTGGCGATTCCCCATCGTCCATTGATCCGGACGACTGATCATGTTTCAGCGACGTCCAGGCATTCGCCGTCGACCAGACAGCCGACAGACTGGACGACAGGCCAATCCCGAACCGCGGGACGGGCATCCGGGACCATGATGAAGGGAAGTGACACATGATCAGCGTGATGGGAGCGACGGGGAACACGGGTGGCCAGATCGTCCGGGCACTGCTGGCGGCAGGTGAACCGGTCCGGGCGATCGGTCGCTCGACGGCACGGCTCGCGGCGATCGCCGACCTTGGCGCGGACACGGCGGCGGGCGACGCGGCCGACGCGGCGTTCCTGACCCAGGCGTTCGTCGGTAGCGACGCCGTCTATACCCTGTCGCCCTATGACCCGGCGACACCCGACTACCATGCCAACCAGCGCCGGCTGGGCGAGGCCATCACGGCCGCCATCCGGCGGAGCGGTGTCCGCCACGTCGTCGCGCTGAGCAGCGTTGGGGCCGACCTGCGGTCGGGGACCGGGTTCGTCGCCAGCCTGTACGAGCAGGAGCAGCGGCTGCGTCGCCTGCCGGACACCAACGTCCTGGTGCTGCGCTGCGGCTCGTTCTTCGAGAACTTCCACGCCAGCCTGGACCTGATCCGTGAGCACGGCATCAACGGCGACGTCGTCGACCCGGACGTCGCGATCCCAATGATCGCCACTCGCGACATCGCGGCGGTGGCCGCCCGGGCGCTCCGGGCCCGCGACTGGGAGGGCGTCGTCACCCGCGAGCTGCTGGGTGAGCGGGACCTGAGCTACGCCGAAGCCACCCGCATCCTTGGCCGGGCGATCGGCCGGCCGGACCTGCCTTATGTCCGGTTCCCCGACGGGGAGATGGTCGCGGCGCTGATCGCCGCCGGATTCTCCCAGGATTCGGCCAATGGGCACGTCGAACTGGGCCGCGCGCTCAGCGACGGGACGATCGTCTCCCGGGAGGGCCGCACCCCGGTCAACACCACCCCGACCCGGTTCGAGGACTTCGCGGTCGACCTCGCCGATGCTTACCGGACCGTCGCGGTCCATTGACGACGGTCCGATAGCGGGACGCGCCGGCCTCTCATGCGTGAGCGACAACCTTGGGTCGATCATAGGGGCCATGGCTCGTCCTCGTCCGCTCCGTCAGGAGCCACGATATGGCAGACCACGGTGGTGCGATATGGCCACCGAGGTGGTTGGCGCGGTTTTCCAGTGAAGTGTCCGGTGGCGAACCAGACCTCTCCCCCAACCCCTCTCCGGCTCACCTGCTCGCTCACCCGCTGAAGCGGCTTCGGCTCCGCAGGTGCCCAGAGAGGGGAGCACGTCGCTGGACCGCGAGCAGGCACTTCAATGACAACCGCTGTAGCGCGGTCATCGCCCTGCGGGGCGATGGCCGCTGCGACGGCCGGGCAACCACAAGGCCTCGCTCCTACCAAACGGCTTCGCTACGGAACCGGCAATCCGTCAGACAGACTGGAGCTCGCGATGACCAACGAAGGGCTGTTCGCCCTCATCCTGCTCCCGGCCCTCGGCTGTGGGTTGATCGCCGGGGCGTTCTTCGCGTTCTCGGTCTTCGTGATGCGGGCGCTCCGTGACCTGCCGACCGCGCAGGGCATCGCGGCCATGCGGTCGATCAACGTCGCGGTGATCAACCCCTGGTTCATGGGCGCGCTGTTCGGGACGGCCGCGCTGTGCGTGGTGGGTATCGTCCAGGCCGCCCGGGATCTGGCCGACGCGGGGGCGGGGCTCCTGCTGACAGGGAGCCTGCTCTATCTGATCCTGACGGTCGGCGTCACGGTGGCGTTCAACGTGCCGCTCAACGACCGGCTCGCCGGGATCGATCCGGCGAGCGCCGAGGCGCCGGCGACGTGGGCCGACTATGTGACGCGGTGGAGCTGCTGGAACCACGTCCGGGCGGCCGGGGCGCTCGCCGCCTCGGGGGCGTTCATCGTCGCGCTGGCCCAGCACGCTGGAGCCGCCGGCGGGGTGTTCTGACCGGGCGGGACACCGGATCTCCCCCTGTGCGCTAGGGGAGGAAATAGACCCAGGGTCGCGTCGAGAAGCGGTCGTCGACCAGACGCTCGGCCTCGGCGAGCTCATCGGCGGTGAGCTCATCGGGCGTGAGGCGGTAGCGGGCGCCGAAGTGACTGAACAGCGCGTCGATCAGGTCGTCGCGGCTGAGGTCGGTCTGGGCCTGGATGGCGCTGACGCGCTTCTCGGCCGAGGCGACCCCCTTGTCGCTCAGCTTCTCCCGGCCGATCCGGAGCACCCGGGCCATCAGCGACGTGTTCATGGCGTAGGCCATCGTCGTGTGGTGCAGGACGGCTCCACCCCGCCGGGCCTGGGCCGCGCCGCCGAGCTTGCCGCCGCGCGAGGTGACGTCGTTGAGCGGGGCGTACCACGCGTCCACGCCGAGTCCGCGCAGCGCGTCGACGATGAAGCCGTCGA
This sequence comes from uncultured Thermomicrobiales bacterium, assembly GCA_902806375.1. GTDB lineage: Bacteria > Chloroflexota > Chloroflexia > Thermomicrobiales > UBA6265 > CADCWK01. Next base: position 18,505 of record CADCWK010000231.1, on the reverse strand, counting down.
AGAAGGCGTACGACTCCGGGAACGTCAGCCCAGCCACGATCTCCTCCGGAGCGTGGATCGACCAGGTGATCGCGCCCTCCGGCTCAATGAACATCGCCCCACCGCCGCTGATCCGGCGGGTGATGGTGATGTCTTCCCCGGCCGCGACCTCCTCGTCGACCTCGTTCCGGACCGACTGGAACCGCCCAAGGACGATCGCCCTGCGGTCCCACTTCCAGACCCGGATGGTCGGCTGGCGCAGCCCGGCGCCGACCCGCAGGGTCAGCACCTCGTCGAGCGCCATGTTCAGGTGCGGCGGGCGCGGCGTGCCGGGGATCAGGCGCCAGTCATAGCGTCCCCAGCGCTCGGCGGCGTCGGCGGGCGCCTCGACGGCGATCTTCTCGGTCGCGGCGATGATGGTGGGCTGGGGGGATGTCATGGTCGTCCTCCGGGCGGCGGGCTGGGCGAGAGCGGGAGGGGCGAGAGAACGGTCTAGACCGGGGACGAGACCGGCTCCGCGAGGGCGCGACGGACCGCGATCGCGATGGCCTCCGGGGATGTCCCGAGGAGTTCGGCGCCGGGGTCGATCCGCTGGCGGATCCGGTCGGCGATCCCCGCCTCGTCGGTCGCGGCCGGGAGCCCGACCAGCGACGCGCGGATGTCCTCCAGGGTCTCCTCGGGGTAGAGGAAGAAGTCGCCGCTGACGACGACGTCCTGCAGGGTCTCGCCGTCGACGGTGAAGTCGACCTTGACCAGTTTGCCACCGGGAACCTTGTACTCGCCGTGGTACGTCATCGAGAACCTCCTGCACCGGGCGATGATCGCGTCACCGCACCGGTTCGCGGGTCAGCTGGAGCCGAGGATGTACCGGGCGGCCGCCTCGCCACTGATGATCGCGCCGTTCTGGCTGGAATCGGCGGTCGCCTCGCCCGCGTAGACCAGACCCGGCGTGCCGCTGTCTGCCTCCGGCAGGCGGCCGTAGATGCCCGGCGGTTGCGCGAACTGGCTGAACGGGACCCGGACGACCGAGAGGATGTCCCACTCGGCCGCGGTATGGCCCAGCATCCTGACCGTCTCGGCCCGCGCCTGGGTCGCCACCGCCTCGTCATCGAGATTGGCGGCGTGCTCGCCGAGCAGCACCGCCGCCAGCAGATGCCGACCGTTCGGCGCGTAGGACGACTGGACATTGCTCAGCGGAGCGACGTGGTTGACCGAGAGGCGCCCCGAGCCATCGAGTAGCAGCCGGCGGCCGATCTCCGGCTGGCGCCGTCCCTTGAGGTAGACGGTCGTGCAGCCCAGTCCGCTGGAGTCGTCGGGGAAGCGCCCGTCGCCGGTCAGGCGCCGGGCGGTGGCCGGGTCGGTCGCGACGACGACCGACGACGCGGACCTGACGTCACCGCGTGCGCGGACCCCGACGACCCGGTCGCCCACGCGGATCAACTCCTCGACCGGGGTGTTGTACCGCACGGTGCCGAGGCGGAGCCTGCTCGCGAGGTGGTCGGGCAGCGCCTGCACGCCTGATTCGGGCAGGACCGCCCGCCCCTCGAGGAACATCTTGAGGGTGTACCGGAGCGTCGCCTGAGAGCCGGCCAGGGCCGGGTCGAGGGTGATCCCGCCCCAGAACGGCCGGGCGAAGCCGTCCACGGCCCGGCGACCGAAGCCGCTGTCCCAGAGCAGATCGGCGCCCGAGCGGTCCGTCTCCGGGTCGCCGGCGGCCTCACTGGCCGACGCCCACCGGGCCGTCCGGACGCGGACCGCCAGCGCCGCCAGCCGGACCTTGTCGAGAACACCGAACAGTGGCGAGCGGATGGCCCCGCCGAGTGCCCGCGGGTGCCGGATCGGATCGGCGAGATGGTGGAGCCGTCGCCCGTCCCAGATCGCCGCGCCGGCGTCGAAGGCGGCGGGACGGAGGTCGGCGATGTCCAGCTGGCGCCGGACCGCCGGGTAGGCGTCGAGGATGACCTGGAACCCGCGATCGAGCAGATAGCCGTCGCGCCGGTCGGTCCGGACACGGCCACCGAGCCCGTCGCCGGCCTCCAGCACCACGACCGGCCGGCCAGCCCGGGTCAGCTCCGCGGCGCAGGTCAGACCGGCCAGGCCGGCCCCGATCACGATCACCGGACCGGCTTCCTCCGGTCGGTCGTCAGCCGTCTCGTCATCCCGGTCGAACGGGTCCAGCGGTGCCGCTCCATCCATCGCCACAGGTTCCTCGTCGCCGCGTCGCCGCTCGCCATGCTCCGGTAGATCCGGTCAGCCGTGGCCGCCCGCTGTATCCCGCGTCAGTGTTCGCAGCAAGGGTGCCGTGCCTCGGGTAACTCACGGACCGGTCGTGACGTTAGGGTCGATTCAGTCGAACCAGACCAGCTCGCGCGGAACGTTTTCCGGGTCCCGGGCGTCTGTATTGGTGAGCGGGAACACGACTCCACACCACAGCCAGCCACTGTGGCGTCGAGACCCCGCTCATGGGCGAGATGGGCAGCCATCCCGTCCCCGGAGACCCGGGTGGGCCAGCCAGCCACCACGGGACAACTCCTCCCCCCAACCCTCAGGGCCGCCGGTCTCTCCGACTGGCGGCCCTGCGTCGTTCCAGCCGACTCCGTTGCGGGCCGCACCGGCCACCGGGCCGTCGCGAGACGTCCCGCCGTCACCGCCCGTCAGCCGTCAGCCGGCCGTCATGGCGTTGGTGATGCGGACGAGCTGGTCCTCCTCGAAGTCGACGTGGTTCTCGACCTCGTCCGACAGCCAGGTCTCCTGCCCGTCGTCGCCGATGGCCGACCGGCCCCAGTCCCGGATCGTCAGGTTCATCAGCAGCGAGACGATCTCGCCACGCGCGTGGTCGAACCGCGAGAGCAGTTCATTCGGGTCACCAGACAGCGCGAGGGCCGCGTTCTCGGCGGTGGAATCGTTGACCAGCGGCGCGAGGATCGCCCCCTGGGTCGCCAGCATCGTGTTGAGCCGATCGAGCATCCCCTCGTCGCGGGCACGTAGCTCGTCGATCAGCGTCAGCGCCTCCGGCGGCGGGGCGGACGTGCCGTCGAGCATCGTCCTCAGGATGGAGGGTGTCCCGAGCAGTTCGTCGATCAGGTTGCGGTAACTGTCGAGCATGGTCGTCTCCTGGACGGTGACCGGGGGCAGCCAGTGGGGGCCGGACGGGCGGAGTGCCGCGGAGTCGGCTCAGGTGAGGCCGGGCGACACCCCGACCTCGTCGAGCGTCACCTCCCAGACGACCCCGAACGGGTCGCGGAAGCTGATCGACTCGGGTGCCAGCGCCAGCACATCGAAGTTGCGCATCAGGACTTCGCCCCGCAGTTCAGCGAAGCCGTGGACATCGACATCGACACTGATGTGGTCGAGCACCGCGTTGGCCTCGACGCGGTCACCGCGCCCGACCCGGCGGAGGGCGAACGTGAGTGCCTCGCTGCCGAGGAAGGTGACGTCGGCCTCCATGTTCCCGGCACGGGCGGTGTGTGGGTCGTACCCCACGGCGACGGGGCGGTAGCCGCCGTGCGGACCGCGATAGGCCCGGCCGAGGATCACCATGCCGAAGAACGAGGTGTAGAACGTCTCGGCCTTCTCCAGCTCATTGACCCGGATCGCGATGTGGTTGATCGCCCGCAGCTGGATCGGATGGGGCGAGGCGATCACCGTCCCCGACTCCCCCATGGGGGTCGGCTCGCCCAGGACGGGAAGGAACTCGTTGCTGGGGACGCTCACGGTCTGCTCCTCGTGATTACCCGCCGCCGGGCATCAGGTCTGATCGATCTCCGTCGCCAATAGTAGCCGGTCGCCGACGCTGGCCGGTCGGCCATGGATTCCCACGGGACGGGACGGCGAGCTCGGCCCGGCCCAGGCCCTCGGGAACGAGTCACCGGTGCGGCCCGACATCGGCCCACGGTGGATGCGCGCCACCAGTACCGGATCCCGGCAGCACGCGCCCGACGGCTGGGAGCCGGCTCGATTGAGCACTCGTCGCTGCCGCCGCACACGGCATCCTGCCTCCGGCCGGGGACGGTCCGGGGAGAAGGTTGTTCGACAGGGCGCGATCACGGGTGGTAGGGTCTCGCGTCCGACAAACCCACCGACCGGCCCCCGACCACCGCCTGACCGGCGCGGGAGGGGGTTCCCGGATCGCCTCGCCCTGGCAGGCAGGTCGTCCGGACCGGATCCGGGGGGCTTCCATGCGTCGTCTGGCTGGCGACCGGATCGGATACCGGGGTGGTCCCGACGTGGGCCACGCCTTCGCGCCCCGGGCCGGCCGTCATGGCAGCCGGCCCGGGTGACGGGACGCCCAGACGCGTCCCCACCTCTTGACTGGTCACGCCATCAGGCGACGGGCAGGCTACCCGATCGCTGACCGGACCGAAGGATTTCCCTCTCCACCATGTCCCATACCCTCACCCGCCCCGGACGCCCGTCGTCCGGCCAGCCTCGTGCTGCCTGGGTCGCCCGCGTCGGCGGCGCCCGATCCGTTCCGGTCACGCTCGCCCTCGCGCTGCTGTTCGGGCTGTCGGCCGCATTCGTCGCCCCCGCTACGCCCGCCCTGGCTCAGAGCCAGACGGCTCCGGTCGACGCTGGAACGTCGGCGACCGGACAGGCCATCGTCGACTTCGCCATGCAGTACTACGGGTCGCCGTACGTCTGGGCGGGCAACACCCCGGCCGGCTTCGACTGCTCCGGCTTCACCCAGTTCGTCGTCCAGAACGTGACCGGGCTGGACATCACGCACGGCACCGAGAGCCAACTGGCCTACGGCACGCCGGTGGACTACGCCAGCCTGCTGCCCGGCGACCTCGTCTACTTCGCCGGCACCTACGGACCGGGCGTCTCCCACGTCGGGATCTACATCGGCGACGGCCAGATCATCCACGCCGAGAACGAGTCGACCGGCGTCACGATCAGCGACCTCTGGGGCGGCTACGACGCCTACTATTACAGCGCTACCCGGATCGGGTAGACCCGGCGTCACCCGGATGACAGACGCGTGAGCGCGGCGGGACCTCCCGGTCCCGCCGCGCTCCTCTTTTCCGTCCGTCCGGCACCGTGTCGGGCCCCGGCCGTAACATCCAGGCGGGCCATACCGTCTTCACAGAGGCAGGCGGGACGGCGGGAGGGTCAGGCGGATGGATGCAGGCGCGATGGTGAAGGACGATCCGCCCGGACGACCGGTCGTCCCTCGCTCGCTGCCCATCCGGACGATTGGACATGGGCTGGGCGCCAATGGCGTTCAGCGCGTCGCCGCCCAGCCATCCGACGCCGACCTGCTCCGCGCGGCGCGGGACGAGCCGGCCGTGTTCGGGCACCTCTATGAGCGGTACTTCGGGCTGATCTACGCCTATTGCGATCGCCGCCTCGGCGACCGGACAGCGGCGGAAGACGCCAGCGCCGCCATCTTCAGCCGGGCCTTCGCCTCGCTCGGCTCCTGCCGCCACCCGGATCGCTTCCGGAGCTGGCTGTTCACGATCGCCCACCACGAGATCACCGACCGGTACCGAGCCCGAACCCACACCGCCGACCTCGACGCCGTCGCCCACACCCTGCGCGACCCGGGCCGCTCACCCGAGGACGACGCCATCGCGGCCGACGAGCGCCGGGCGGTCCACACCGCCCTGGCGTCGCTCCCGGACGACCAGCGGCATGTGATCGAGCTCCGGCTGGCCGGGTTGACCGGGCCGGAGATCGCCGAGGTCATCGGCCGGCGCCACGGCGCCATCCGGGCGCTGCAACACCGCGCCTTCGCCCGGCTCCGGACGCTCCTGGCCGACCTCGCTCCGACCGGGTACCCCGTGCCGAAGGCTGACATTGAACGAACCCCAGACAGAGGAGACCGGCGATGACGCTCCCGCTCCGACGCCAGCATGACGACCAGGCCCCGGGACCGAGCGACCGAGCCGATGAGCAGGTGATCGCGCGGCTACGGGGGATGGACGACACCGGCGGGCCCAGCGCGTCGGATGTGGCCATGGCCCGGGGCCGGGTCTGGCAACGACTCGTCGCCGAGCACCCTTCCCTCCTGACGCGGCCGACTGCCGTCCGGACCCGTCACCCCGGCCCGGCCGCCTCTGGGATCGCCTCCCGGCCAGGATCGCATCTCCGGTGGCCCGTGCCGATCGGCCGCCAGGCGCAGGGTGGCTGGCGGGCGGCGATCGACGTCGCCGTCGTGGCGGTGCTGGTCATCGGGCTGGTCCTCGGCGCCCGTGGCGTCGGGGTGATGCCGAGCGTCGGCGATCCTTACCCGCTGGCGACCCAGTCACTCGTCGCCTCGACGCCAACGGACGTCGCCACCCCGGAGGAGGCAATGACCATTCGCGACCCGGGGCCCGGTACCCAGGCAGCACCGGCCGCTCTCGGAATCAGTACGGCGACGCCAGCCGCGTAGGGCGGCCCGGATCGTCGCCAGCGGATACGTCGTCTCCCGTCGCGGAGGCCCGGGATCGCTGGGTCAGCCTGTTCACCCGCTCGAAATCGCCGGCTCCCGCGATGGTGATTCAGGCGACACGTCGCCGCCCACATCGCCGCGAATGAGGCTCGGCTCGACGGAGACGTCGGCGCCCCGCTGGACATCATCGATCGGCATCGTGGTCTGGCCGTCATCGGTGTGCGCAACGTCACTCCCCATGCCGACCAGGGCGGTGTCGGTGGCGTCGAGTTCTCTCCCGAGGTCGGCTGGGACCGGCCACTGAACGTGATCACGGACATCACGGTCCTTGATCCACCGGAAGAGGGATGGGTCGCCGACTGATGACCGAGCCGCCGGGCCCTGGCAGACGGTGACGACGCCCAGTCACGGTCCTGGGCACACCCCCGGTGTCATCGCATCGTGCCAGCACCCTCCGGGGCCAGACAGGCGTCCAGCCGGGCGACGATCGCCTCGGTCGGCATGCCGCGACCGACGAAGATCAGTTCGATGCCGTCGACTTCCTCGTCGTCATCCGTCCCGTGGTCGTGGCCCCTAGAGTCTTCGTGGTCGTGTCCGGCGTGGTCGTGCGTCACGTGATCGGGGGCACCTTCGGGCGCCATCCCGTCCAGGACCGTCAGTTCGCAGGTGTCGCGGACCATGCTCAGCATCGCCGGCGGGTTGTCGGCGAAGACGACGAATCCCTTGCAGCGCATCACCTCCTCCGGCCAGTCCTCCAGGGTCGCGAGGAAGGCGTCCCACAGGAACGGGCGGTCGGAGGCGTAGACGAACGAGTTGAAGCCGTAGGCGTCCGCTTCACTCACCGTCCCGCCCTCGTCCTCGGCCTCGCCGTGAATGTCGTCATGGTCATGGTCGTGGGCATGGACCGGGTCGTCGGCCAGGTGGCTGTCGCCGTAACGGTCGGTGCCCAGCAGCCAGGCGACATCGACGTCGCCCCGGACGGTGCGGCGCACCTCGGCCTCGGGGTTGAGGTTGCGGAGATAGCCCTCCAGGTCATCCAGTGCCGCCTCGTCGACCAGGTCCGTCTTGTTGAGCAGGACGACGTTGACGCCCTCGACCTGCTCGACCAGCAGCGGGGCCAGCGGCGCGAGGACCGCGGTGCCGTCGCCGTCCGCGATCTCGTCCTCGCGGCCGTAGTCAGCCCAGAACCGGGAGGCGTCGACCACCGTGACGAGGTTGGTGAGCCGGACACGTCCGGCGAGCCCCTCGTCCTGGAAGGCGTAGGCGATCGGCAGCGGCTCACCGATCCCGGTGGACTCGACCACGATCTGGTCGATGTCGCCGAGATCGGCCAGCGCGCCGATCTCCTGGACGAGGTCGTCCCGGAGGGTGCAGCAGATGCAGCCGTTGCTCAGTTCGACCAGGCGGTCGCTGGCCTGCCGGACGAGGCCGGCGTCGATGTTGACGGCGGAGAAATCGTTGACGACCACCGCGACGCGCTGGCCGGAGCGATTGGCGAGGATGTGATTGAGCAGGGTCGTCTTGCCGGCCCCGAGGAATCCGGTGAGGACGGTGACGGGGATCCCGGTCGGCGGCCGCGGGGCCCCGGCGGTTTCAGCGGTGGGATCGGTCCGGGACGCCGTATCAGGGGTCATCAGGAGGTGAATCCCTTCGGTGAGCGGGCACGGTGGCCCGCGCTGCAACGGGACGTCCGGGGGTCAATCGGCCGGTGAGGCTGGTCCGGTGCTGATGACGACCGGCGGTCTGCGCTGGGCGACCCCGTCCTGCGGGGCAGGGGTCAGGCTCTCCTCGTCCGCCAGGTGATGGCCGGACTCGTCGACTGCGCCTGGCGTCGACATGTGCTCCCGCTCGAGGTAGGCCGCCCGGCCGATGACGTGGGACGCCACCGGCGTCGTCAGAACGAGCGCGGCGCAGACGACCAGGACCCGGAGGATGAAGGCCGAATCGGCCGTGAACATCGTCGCGATGGCCAGGACGATGACCCCGAGGAAGACGGCCTTGCTGGCGGCGTGGAGCTTGGTGTAGATGTCCGGCATCGTCACGATGCCGATCGTCCCGATCGTCATCACGACCAGGGCGAGCAGGACCAGCGCGTCGACGATCCAGGGGGCCAGCGGGGCGAAGGACATGGGGGCGGATCCTCTCGTGACGACGTGGGAGCGAGCCGGGTGCTAGTCGAAGACCTTGCGCTCGCTGTGGTAGCGGGCGGTGACCAGGGTCGCGACGAAGCTGAACAGGGCGAGGATCACCGCGGCATCGAGGAAGTAGCGACTCTCGTTGTCCGCCGCGTAGACGATCAGCAGGGCGATCAGGAACAGGGTCAGGCAGTCCAGCGCGAGGATCCGGACCATCGCGGATTTCGTCCGGACCAGCACGAGGACCATGACGACCAGGAGGCCGGTGATCCAGACACTGGCAAGGTAGGCGATCGCTTCATGCATGGGACAGGCGCTCCTCTTGGCGGTCCGGGCCGCGGGTCGGTCGGTCAGGGGAAGACGTGGCGCTGGAACCGGTCGTAGAACACCTGATGCGACAGCCGGACCGCGTCCGGGTCGGACGCGTCGATGGCATGGATCAGCATCACCCGCGCCTTCCAGTCGATATCGACCAGAAACGTCCCCGGCGAGATGGTCGTCAGGAAACCGGACATGGTCGCGCCGAAGCGGGTCCGCTCACCGAGGGGAATCGCGACGATGCCGGGATGCTCCATCGGGCGCAGCCGCAGCGAGAACACGAGGACCTGCCAGGTCCCACGGACGATCTCCCAGAGGACGTCGAGGATCAGCGGCACGAGGAACACCAGCCGCCGCAGCAGGACCAGGGTCGAAGGGGATTCGCCCCGGAGCAGATGTGTCCGGAAGCCGTAGACCGTCCCGGTGGCCACGAGGGCGGCCAGGGCGAGGTCCCACGGATCGAAGCTGCCGATCATCGCGGCATAGGTGACGATCGAGATCAGCATGATGACGATGATGCGGGGCATCGCGGTCCCTCCCTAGTCGCCGGCCAGCTGGTCGGGAATCGGCTCGGTCTGGATCGGGTTCTCGATGGCGTAGGCGGCCTGTTCGCTGAGATAGAGCAGCGGCTCCGGCCAGACGCCGATCACGATGACGAAGGCGGCGAGCAGGCAGACCAGGCCACGCCGGGCGAGCACGCTCGGGACGACGCCGTCGCGGGTCTCCTCGGCCGAGATGTCCCAGAACCGGCCGTTGTAGAGCTGGAACATGTAGATGAATGAGAGGGCACTGCCGATGAAGATCAGCGCGATCACCAGTGGCTGGTCGTCGGCGACAGCGGCCCGGAACACCCCCATCTTGCCAAAGAACCCGGAGCTCGGCGGCACCCCCGCGACACTGAAGGCGGCGATCGCCATGACCGCGCCGACCAGCCAGCCCCGGAGCGGGACCGCCAGGAACAGCAGCGTCTTGTTGATCGAGTTGACGATCGAGAACAGCACCGCCGCGACCAGCCCGACGTGCCCGCCGATCCCGAGGGCGATCAGGATGTAGCCGACCTGGCCGATCGAGGAGTAGGCCAGCACCTCGGTCGCCGACCGGCAGGAGATCGCCTGGAAGCCACCGTAGATGATGCTGGCCGCGCCGAGGGTCAGCAGGACCGGCGCGCCGAGCTCGAGTTCCCGCGGCATCGTGGCGCCGAACCGGAGCAACCCGTACGAGCCGATGTTGGCGAGGGCGCCGCTGAGCATCGCCGCGACCGCCGGCCGGGTGCCGGTATAGACCGCGGCCAGCCAGAAGTGGAACGGGAAGATGCCGAGTTTCACGGCGAAGGCGACGAAGATCATCGTCGCGAGCAGGATCGACGGCTGCTCGTTGACGACCGGGATCCGGCGGGAGATCTCCAGCATGTCCAGCGTGCCGGTCAGGTGGTAGAGCCCGGCGATGGCGATCAGGAACAGCACCGAGCCGAGCAGGTTGACGATGATGAAGATCAGCGCCGCCCGGAGCTGCCGGGTCCGCTCGCCGTAGCCGGCCAGGACATAGGCCGAGATCATCGCGATCTCGAAGAACACGTAGAAGTTGAACGCGTCGCCGGTCAGCGACAGCCCGATCAGCCCGGTCGCCATGAAGCAGGCCAGGGCGGGGAAGACCCGCGACCGGACCCGGCCGAGCACCTCGAAGACCGTGGCGACGAGGATCACGACGACCGACAGCAGCGCGAAGGTGACGTCGAGGACATCGGCCCGCAGCTGGATGCCGACCCCATAGGCCCAGTTCCCGGCGACCTGCTGGGCGACCCCGTCGCGAAGGATGTCGACCATCAGGGCGACCAGCCCGATCGCCGACGCCGCGAGCGCCCCGACGGCGACGTACCCGACTCGCTCCCGGCGGCCGTCGAGCACCGCGAGGATGACCGCCGCCAGCCAGGTCACAGCGAGGGGAAAGACGAGCAGCATGGGGGGAAACTCCTCCGGGCGACGGATCGGCGAATCCACGGATCGAGCCGGACCGGGCCCGGCGGCCGGGGACCGGTCAGGGCGCGGCGCGGCGAGAGACGTTGCGGCCGGTCAGCTGGGCCAGCTCCTGCTCGGACTCGTCGCGCTCGTCCGCTTCGGACAGATCGTCGAGGTCGAGGGAGAGGTGGGTGGTGTAGACGCGGTAGATCAGGCTGAGCAACAGCGCCGTGACGCCGAAGCTGATCACGATCGCCGTCAGGACGAGGGCCTGGACGACCGGGTCGGCGACGCGCTCGCCGCCGGGGATGGGCAGGATCGGGACGACGCCCCGGCTGAGTCCCGCGGCGATGATGAACAGGTTGGCGGCGTTGGAGACGAGGACCACGCCAGCCGCGACCCGGATCAGGTCATGCTTGAGCAGCATGTAGGCGCCAGTACCGAACAGGATCGCCACCGCGAGGGAATAGGCAAGGGTCATGAGTGGGGCCCTTTCTGGTCGGCGACGAGCGGATCGACCGGCCCGGGTCGCAGGGCCAGTGTACAGAGCAGCCAGCGGGTGTCCGGGCTCCCGGCGCCTCCCCTACTCGTCGACTGGCCCTCGCGTGGGCCGCTCCCAGTCGTCGATCCGCTGATGGGGCAGCGGCAGGGAGCCGGCGGAGCTGGGCCGGGCGGCTCGCACGGCGTAATGCTCACCCGGCGGACGATGGCGCTCGGCGGTCTGGGCCTGCTGGATCGAGGCGACGGACGCCGTCCGGGCGAGCAGGGTCATCGTCCCGACGACGAAGCCGAAGACCAGCAGGCAGACGCTGATATCGAACCCGACCGCCGTGATGATCTCCAGCGTGCCGAAGTGCAGCGGGGTCTCCCCCACCGGCGGCCAGTGGGTGAAGAGGGGCTGGCCAAAGAACACCGGAACGATCGCGATCGCCAGCGCCAGCAGGAGGCCGATATAGGCGGCGATCGGGGAGTAGCGCAGGATCGGCATCCGGTCGATCACCCCGATCCCGAAGCAGGCGATCTGGGTGACGGCCCCGAGCGCGAGGATCACCCCGGCGCTGAAGCCGTCGCCGGTGTCGGTGTAGCCCTTGATCAGGGTGGCGATCCCGACCATGACGCTGATCGGCAGCAGGGCGCGGGCGACGGCCTGGGTCATCGAGGTCGTGACCGGAAGGTCATCGCGCCGGACGGACTCGTTGGCGTGGTGCGAGTCCAGCCGACCGTCCGTCCCCCAGATCCGGCGAGGTCGATCGGGCGTAGCCGGCGTGACGGCCTCACCGACCACGCTGTCGCGGAGGGTCTCCCGGAAGGTCATCGCAGTCGTCCCCGGTAGAGCAGGCCGGCGATCCCGAGCAGGGCGATCCCGATCACGGTGATCTCGCCCAGGGTATCGAGCCCACGGAAATCGGCCAGGATCACGGAGACGACATTGCCGCCGTGGGCATCCGGCGTCTGCGCGACGAACTCGTCGCCGACCGAGGTGAAGACTGACGACTGCGACAGGGTGCTCCAGACGACCAGCAGGGCCAGGAGTCCGGCGATGACCCCGATGAACGCATCCCGGCCGTTGTGGTCATGGTCGTCGGGTTCCTGGTTGACGTCACGGAGCACCCACCGGGGCAGCAGGACGAGGGTCGCGATGAAGAGCACGGTGAAGACCGTCTCGATCAGGACGGCGACGAGCGCGACATTGGGGGCATCGGAGAAGGCGTAGACGCAGGCGAGGCTGAAGCCGACCCCGGACAGGACGAGCGCCAGCGCGAAGTGGTCCCGCGCCAGGGTCGACGTGAGCGCGGCGATGACGGTCGCGATCATCATCAGCAGCGGCAGCAGATCCCCGCCCGAGACCGAGCCGACGCGGAAGGCGTTGTTGGTGGGGTCGGAGGCGATCAGCCCGATGGCCACGAGCACCCCGGCCGGGGCGAGGATCGAGGCGACGCGGCTGCGGAGGTCGCGGACCTCGAACTGACGGACGAAATCGGACCAGTGGTTCAACCGGTCGAGGGTCCCGTCGTAGATCCGCTCCGGACCGGCGATATCGCCGAGCCGCGAGAAGGCCCGGACCGCCGGTTGCCAGAGGCGCTCGGAGACGATCAGGACGATACCGATCGCCCACGCGGCCAGGGCCATCAGGTTCTCGGGCCGGGTGTCCAGGTGATAGGCCGTCTCGACATCGATCGCCGCCGTCGCGTTCCGGGCGACCGTCGCCGCCTCGTTCGCCAGCCCGGTGATCGGGCCGGGGAACAGCCCACCCGCGACCCCGAGGGCACCGAGCACGACGATCGGCCAGACCAGGAGCCCGGACAGCGGGTGGAGCTGGGCCGTCCGGCCGCGTTCCGGGTGGCGGATGAAGATGCCAAGCCAGAAGCGACCGATGTAGGCGAACGTCAGCGCGGCCCCGCCGACCGACGCGGCGACCCAGAACGGGCCGGTCTCGACGGCGGCCGCGAAGAACAGCTCGTCCTTGAAGAAGCCGAGCGTCAGCGGCAGCGCGACGATCGTGGCGGCGGCGGCCAGGCTGGCGACGGCGAGCAGCGGCAGCCGCCGCGCCAGCCCACCGACCTCATCGAGGTACGACGTTCCGGCGGCCTCGATCACGCTACCCGCGGTCAGGAACAGCGCGCACTTGGCGAGGCCGTGGGCCATGACGTAGAAGCAGGCCCCGGCGACGCCGTAGTCGCCGCCCAGCCCGAAGAGCAGAACGACATAGCCGTACTGGGAGATCGTCGACCAGGCAAGGATCTGCTTGAGGTGGCGCCGGGTCAGGGCGACCAGCCCGCCGACGACCATGGACGCGAGCCCGACGACCCGGAGGGCCCAGAGCAGCAGGTCGCTCTGCTCGGCCAGCGGGTAGAACCGGCCGACCAGGAAGACGCCGGCGGCGACCATCGCCGCCGAATGGAGGTAGGAGGAGACCGGAGTCGGCGCCGCCATGGCCTGCGGCAGCCAGAAGTGGAACGGGACCTGGGCACTCTTGGCCAGGCCACCGGCGAGGATCAGGGCGACGGCCAGGGTGATGGTGCCACCTGGCAGCCCGTCTTCGCCGACGGCGGCGATGATCGTCGGCAGGTCCCATGACCCGTACCGGTCGTGCAGCATGATGACCCCGATCAGGATCAGGATCGCGGTCACGCCCGTGATGACGATCGCGGTCAGGGCGGCCTGTACGGACCGGGCGTTACGGTCGTACCCGATCAGGAAGAACGACGCGACGGCGGTCAGATCCCAGAACAGGAACAGGGCGATGGTGTCCTGCGCCATGACGAGCCCGACCATCGCCGCCATGAACAGGAGCAGGTAGAACAGGAACGGGACGACGTCGCGCTCGTCGCGGTGCTCATGGTGAAGGTGGAGCGGGATATAGCGGGCCGAATAGGCGGTGACCAGTGCTCCGATCCCGGTCGCGAGCAGCGCGAAGACGACCGCCAGCCCGTCCAGCACGAAGGTAAAGCGGAGATCCCACGAGCCGGCCCAGGTCACGCTGACGCGGTCCGGGTCCGACAGGGCCGCCCCCCAGATCGTGATGGCGAAGGCGACGAGGGCCATCCCGCCGCCGACCGGCGCCGCCAGGCCAGGTCGGATCCTGCCTCCGGCGAATGCCGCCAGCGGGGCCAGCAGCGCGACCAGGAGCAGGAGTGGAGCCGGACTGAACAGCGAGGCCACGATGATCTCCGGTGACGAGCCCGGAACGGGCAGGCACGGCGATGAGGTCAGGGGGCACGGGATCGACGGCACCGGGGAGGACGGCTACGGCACGGGCCAGCCGGTCGGACATCGACTGGGACCAGGGCGTCCCGGGAACGCCAATGCGGGGCCGCCGGTGAGGCAGTCCCGCCGATCGCGGACGTGGCCTGTTGTACCAACCGTTTCAGGCGACAGGGAACCGTTCGATTGCAATACTATCTTCAGGATACCCGCTCAGGGCGATCCCGCGCCACCGGGAAGCGACATCACGGCACCGTCACCCGGCTTAACGGAGGAGACGGGGCTGGCGTCTTCCCGCCAGCCCCGTCTTCCTTCAACAGTGCCTCTCATGGCCGTCGGGCCGCTTGTGGACCGACGACCGGACCGCTCGCTAGAGGGACGTGCCGGACTCGTCGGTTTCCTTCCAGATGCTGTCGATCGCCTTGCGGGTCTCGGCGGCGGCCTGGGCGTTCTTGATCGGATACTCGTCCTTGGTGATCTCTTCCATCAGGACGTCGCTAATGATGTGGTTGATGTGCTGGACGTTCGACGCGTGCACCTTCAGGTTCTGCGCCGCGAGGTCGGCCGTCTCGCCGTCCCCGAGCGCCACCGCCGTCGTATGAAGCAGGGTGTAGCCGACCGAAGCATGGTTGAAGGCGGTGTAGTCGTCCCGGATCGCCTTGGTCAACGTGTCGTTCCGGAACCGGTCGATCAGCCCGGCCGCCTTGCCCAGGATGGACGCGCCGGCGTCGATGACGGGGTTGCCACCGGTCGAGCCGACCTTCTCCTGGTAAGCCCGCAGACGATCCCGGTTGGCCTTGGTGGTGTCATGGAACCGCTGGACCGAGGAGGCCGCGGCGGGGACCTGATCCTTCACCTTGAGCTGGGCGTCGAGGGCCTCCTCGATGTGGGCCTCGATGGCGATCATGTCGCCGACCCAGTCCGCGATGATCTTCTTGCCCTTGTCGTCCAGACTCGCATAGTTGCCCGTGATGGTCGTCGTCATGGAGGCGTCCCTTCTGTCCGAAGACAAGTCGTATACGTCTTGCAGGAGAGCGGCCGAAGGTTGCCGGGGGCTGTCGGGCCGCGTCGATGGCCCGGCAGTGGCGGGGTGACCTTCGTCCTTCCGGCCCCTGTCACGCATCCCGCTTGCCACGCAGGGTGAGACCGTGATCCAGGCGACGGTTCCGGCCGACCGGGGACGGTCGCCCACTCCCAGCGGCGACGCCCGCGCGCTACCGCTGCCCGCTGACCAAGGTGAGAGGCTCGGCCAGGGGAATGACGGGAGGGGCAGTCGGGGAGTCCACGAGGACGCTGTCGTAGAGGTCGGCGAGCTGGAGGGCGGCCGGGAGCCCGTGGCCATCCAGCGCCGCCTGCCCCTCGGCGGACAGGCGGCAGCGCAACGCCCAGACGCGGCGGGCCTGCTCGGTGGACAGTCGATCGCTCGCGATCCGGGGCACCGACCAGGCAGTGGCCAGACGCTCCAGGTCCTGGTCGTCGAGCGGCAGGAAGCGCATCTCGATGAAGGCGACACCCGGATCCGTCGTCGCGGCGGCAGGCGACGCCACACGCGGCACCGGCGCCGTGACCGCGGACTCCGGGCCGGCAGTGCCCGCCCCGCGAGCCTCCGTCGCAGCGATCGCCGACGCCCCGACGGGCGGCGCCTCCAGGGTGGTGGCAACAGTGCCCACCGGTTCGGGGCGCCGCGTCTCCAGGTAGCCGGCGAAGATGATGGCCGCGCCGATGCTGAGCAGGAGATAGAAGCCGAAGTCGCTTACCGACACGCCGAGCCGATCGAGATACCCCTTGGACGCGATCACGAGTGTGCCTGCCGCGATCAGCAGACAGCCGATCATGCGGTGCGGACGGGTGCGGGTCCGCCAGAACTGCCAGGCCGAGTAGAGGCTGCCGCCGAGCAACGCCACGACGCCGAACGCGTTCGACGCGGCCACGACGCCGATCAGGAGCGGCCCACGGTCGATCGCCCGCCAGTGGTCGTCCGGCAGGCGCGCCGCGTCGACCGGCGCGTCGAGGACCAGCGAGACCGCGAAGGCGACGACCGCGAGGGTGATGCCCGGGGCGAAGCGGGCGATCCGCCTCCCGAAGAGGAGGTACAGCTGCCCGAGCCCGAGGAACAGCGTCACGAGGACGGCGCCGGTCAGGTAGTAGACGCGGGCCAGCGGCACCGTCCAGCCCGCGAGGTCGCCAACGACCTCGGCCCCGGCGGCGATGGCGAAGATGGCGAAGGCGATCGCCCACGACACCTTGTCCGGACGCGGCGCCCGCCGGGCATCGCGCACGATGACGCCGGTGAAGATCAGGCTGATGACGGCGGCGATGAGGGGCAGGACGACCACGGCTGGGCTGCACTCCGGACGCTGGGGGACGGCGGCGCCGGGGACGGCTACCGGGCTGCCCGAAGTCTACCCGGCGGACAGGATCGACCCCGGCGCCCGCCGGTGCGACGTGCGGCACGCCCGCCCGGTCGGCCGGTGCGCTCGCCGGTGCGACAGGCGGCCCGGCCTACTTCCCGGCGACGTTCCGGCAGGCGACCCAGCCTACTGCCCGGCGACCGAGACCAGCCAGGCGTAGAGGTTCCGCAACTGGTCGTCGCTGATCCGCTGCGCCGCGAAGGGCCCAGGTGGGACCGGGTGGCCGGTCCCCTCGCGGATCAACGCCGCGAAGACGCCCGGCGAGAGGTCGGCGTCATTGGGGCCGTTGAGTGTCCCGGCCGGGGCGTTCGGACCATGGCACGACAGGCAGTTCTGGAAGAAGACCGTCTGGCCGAGGGTGACGTTGCCGTTGGCCAGGAGCTGGGCGGCCGCCTCGTCGCCGGTCGGGGGGGTGGCGCTGTCACCGAGGGCGACCTGGGTGGCCCGGTCATTGGCGGCGGTGGTCGCCGCGGCGATCTGGTCCGCGTTCTGGGTGGCGGTCGGCGTGATCCCGAGGGCACTGTTGATGTCGTCCTCCGACGCCCGCCCGCAGGCGACGGCCAGGACGGCCAGCGACAGCAGACAGACCAGCAGACTGACGCGGCGCCGGACGACCGCGGCCCGGGAACGGGGGACGGGACGCGAGGGACTCTGGGACATCGGGCGACCCTCTGATTCCGGGCGGCGCACCACCGCGCCAACGACCCTGCCGAAGCGGACGGACCGGCGAAACGCGTCGCCTGGCGGCGGCCCACTGCCCCATCGAGGCGAGCGGGGCAGGCAGCCACGCGACGTCCACTCGTCTGGACCCGGGACCCGGCGAAGTGGCCGCAGGATAGCCAGCCCGCATCACCCTGTCAAACGCTGGCCCCGGGGGCAGGACCGCTCGCCTGTGCTCGCTGCACAACTCGCCGGGGGCAGCGCCACTCGTCGACCCGGTGCCGTGTGCCCTCGAGCGGCTGACCCCTCCCGCGCGTCGGAGCGGCATCGGTCGGGTCAGTTCGGCAATCGGGCACGCCGTGAGGAGAGCGACGTCCTCGCCACGGGATCACGGGATGGATCGCCATTCGAATTGGCGGCGATGTGCCGCGCGAGAGATGCTCCCCGGGGGACCCCGACCGGGTCGTGACCACGGCCCAGGGGGACGGCCTCACGGGCTCCGATTCAGCCGATCTCCGGCCGGATACGGCTGCCGTACCCACCCGTCCAGAGCAGTGCTGCCGCACACCGTCTAGCCGGATACGGGTATCTCGGCTAAGGTCATCCGGAGGGTCTTCCCACCGTGGGCCATACGTCAACAGGCCGTAACGCCGGCCATGCTCGCCAGTGTCGGCAGAGACGATCCCCCGCCGGGACGAGAGGACAGGATGAGACCGGCACCAGGCGTTGCAGCGTGGGCGAGGGCGATCACACCGGTCCTGGATGGCACACCGGACCGGGGGTCCGGATCGCCGGATTCCGTGTCACGGTGGCTCCCGGCTGATTCGCCGCTGGACGGTTCCCCGCGCCGATGGCGCGATGTCTTGCCCCGCCGCAGGACGGACGGTGGGCGGACCGGGAGGCAGCCGTGACATATCTCGTCTTCCATCTCTGTTTCATCCTGCCGCCGATCCTCCTGCTCCTGCT
>CADCWK010000230.1 GCA_902806375.1 uncultured Thermomicrobiales bacterium | reverse complement strand
CCGGGCCTGGTCGACTCCGACAGGCGCGTTCGTCACGCCGACCCGTCGATCGATCCGAACGGGCGTGGCGCGCCGTCGAGGTACGTATTTCCGGGAACTGCTCATCCTACGTATGGTGGGGACCCGAGGTCGCCGGTATCCTGAAGGCGTTGGCGCTGGTATCGCAGGAATCGGAACGGGAGCGATGATGTTGATCTTCTCGATGGTGTACTCGGAACCGAAGACCTACTCGGCGCTCTTCCCGCAGCGGTTGGTCCGACGATCCGACATCATGTGGCAGCGGTGGTTCTAGCGGGTCAGTGATCCGGTCGGCGGCCAACGGGTGGCATTGGGTAGTGCTGGAATGGACGGCATCACTGGGTCGGTCCGAGGATCGAACAGGGTGCCGGTTGTGGGATAGGGACGCAGCGTCGTTCGGCAGATCATGGTGACTAAGCGAGACTCTGATCGAGCGGCGCCATCGGGGCAACCCGGTGGCGCCGCTCCGTGGTCCGTCTCGCCGGGCCACGGCCTCCCTGTGGGACGCCCGGGTGTAACGGCGCTTTGGTATCATCCCGGTTTCGCCGCACGCGCCACCCCGGCCGTGTGGAGTCGATGATCGCCCCGAGGAGGATATTCTCGCGATGCGGGCTCTGCTCAGCGTTTCCGACAAGCGCGGCCTCGTCGACCTCGCCCAGGCGCTCACCGATCACGGCTACGAGTTGATCTCGACCGGCGGGAGTCACCGGGTCCTGGTCGATGCGGGTCTGGCGGTCACGGCGGTCGCCGATGTCACCGGCTTTCCGGAGATCATGGACGGTCGCGTCAAGACACTCCACCCGGCCATCCACGGTGGACTCCTCGCCCGGCGTGACGTCCCGGGCGACCTCGCGACCCTGTCCGAACTCGGGATCGTCCCGATCGACTTGGTCGTCAGCAATCTCTACCCCTTCGCCGCGACGATCACGGCACCGGAGACGACGCTGGCGGAGGCAGTCGAACAGATCGACATCGGCGGACCGGCGATGATCCGGGCAGCGGCCAAGAACTTCGCTGCGGTGACGATCATCACGTCTCCGGACGACTACCCCGACCTCATCGCGAGCCTGAGCGCGGGCGGCTTCGATACTTCGCGACGACGCGACCTGGGCGCGCGGGCCTTCGCCCATGTGGCAGCCTATGACACGCTGGTCGCCGACTATCTCCGTGGGCCCGGATCTCCCCTCCCGGTGGAATGGAGCGTCGCCGGCCGCAAGACGCAGGATCTCCGCTACGGTGAGAACCCCCATCAGCGGGCCGCCGCCTACCGGCGTTGGTCGCCGACCACCTCGACACCCGGGATCCTGGACGCCCGCCAGCTATCGGGCAAGGAACTGTCGTTCAACAACCTGCTCGACGCCGACGCGGCGATCAACGCCATTGGCCGCTTCGCCGAGCCTGCCGTCTCGATCATCAAGCACACCATCCCCTGCGGGCTGGCTGTCCGGTCGCGTCTTGTCGACAGTTACGAGGCCGCCCTGGCGGGCGACCCGGTCTCGGCCTTCGGCGGCATCGTCGCGATGAACCGCCAACTCGACGACGAGACGGCGGCGATCCTGAGCAGGACGTTCTTCGAGGTCATCGTCGCACCGTCATTCTCCGACGGCGCACTGGCCCGGCTGAAGCGGAAGTCAAATCTCAGGCTCCTGGAACTGGCTGGGCTGGCGACCGCCTCCGATGGGGTCATGCGTCCGCTTGATATCCGTCCGATCAGCGGCGGGTTACTGGTCCAGGACAGTGACACCCTGGCGGACGCCCGTGACGCGTGGCGAGTCGTCACCCGGCGGCAGCCGACCGAGGCGGAGTGGGCTGACCTCACCTTCGCGTGGGAAGCGGCCAGGCACATCAAGTCCAACGCGATCGTGATCGCCCAGGGTCAAGCCATCCTCGGGATGGGCAGCGGGCAGCCGAACCGGCTGGAGAGCGTTGGCATCGCCTCGCGCCGGGCGGGAGCACGGGCGGCCGGGGCAAGCCTCGCCAGCGACGCCTTCTTTCCCTTCGCCGACGGGGTCGAACTCGCGCTGGCCGCGGGCGTCGTCGCGATCATCCAGCCCGGCGGTTCCGTCCGTGACGACGAGGTCATCGCGGCGGCCGACGCGGCCGGGGCGACGATGGTGTTCACCGGGACCCGGCACTTCCGCCACTGACCGCGGGCAGGCCAACCTCTCTCCGGGCTCACTCGCGCCGTCCAGCTCATAAACGCGACGCTGTCCCTGCTGGCATGACGAGGCCCCGACCGGCTGGTCGGGGCCTCGTCATGCTCGCCGTCCGACGGCGCACTCCCGGACGGCGCTCGGTCTCCGGATGGTGCGTGACCGGGGGAGACGGTCCTCTCCGGCTCGCCGTTCCGGGCTATCCCGGCGAGCCGGCGGTCAGGACCGCCGCTTTGCCGTCCATCTGATCGATCCTGGTAAGCCAGGCGGACGGGTTTCGGATCTCCCCCATCGTCGGAAGGAATTCGGGGCCGTCCCAGACGCGGCGGGCCACGTCATGACTTCGCGCCGCGACGACGGCATCGATGAACTCCTCCCCGAGCCGGTACTGCTCCATCTTGAGCTTGAGTCCGGTGATGCGGCCAAACAACTCGTCGGCCGGGGAACGACGGCTCTTGCGCTGCTCGAAGCGCCGGGAGATCGTGTCGTAGGTGGGCAGCAGATCACGGCCGACGGCATTCATGACATGGTTGGAGTATCCCTCCACCATGCACATCAGCGCCTGCAGCTGACCGAAGATGTCGCGCTGCTCCTGCGTCATCACCGCCTCGACCCAGCTGGAGTTGGCATCCCGGCTCCGGGTGCGGCCAACGAGGGTACGCAGGCCAGTGATACCGCTGGTCAGCAGTCTGGCATCATGCTCGACCGTCCCGAGATACCGGTTGAGTAACCCGTTGAAGTACCGCGGCACCCAGGGATTGCCCTCGAACTCGAACGCGTGGGTCGTCTCATGGAGCGCCAGCCACATCCGGAAGTCGTTGCGCGGCAGCCCGAGCGTCGCCTCGATCTGCCGGATATTCGGCTCCACGTAGTAGAGCTTGCCGCCCTCGACCGGCTCGCGGCCGAGCAGGGCGAGGTCGTACTGACCGAGGACTCGCCGGGCGAGATACCCGAGCAGCAGGCCGACCTCCGCGCTGGCGATCCGGCGGTTGACGCCCGAGAACGACGTATTGCCCTTCGCCCGCTGACGGGCGACCATATCCTCGATCGGCTGGAGCAGGTGTTTGAACGCCTCGATATTGGCGCCGACCCAGTCGACCCGGTCGAACGTGAACGTCCGCTCGGAGGTCCCGGAGAGCTGGATCCCGGTATACGCCTGGACGATCGGGAAACACTGGTCGACGAGCGACCGGTAGTAGACGTCCAGCCGCTCGCGCTCGTCGGCCAGGAGCGGCTCCTGCTGGTTCATGCGGACGGCCAGGGATCGCACAGCGTCCCAGTCGATGAACCCCTGATCGCCGGCGTCGGAGAGTGTGCCGGGCGCGACGGGACGCGTCTGGCGGAGACGACCACTGACAGCGGCACCGACGGCAAGGCCGGCAATGGCGCCGGCGGCGAGGAGGCGCCTGTCTGTCGGTCCCCCGGAGGACGGTATTCGCGGCATGGAATTCTCCTGCTAACCGGAGGACGGTCGGTCTCCGGCTGCGGCGTGACGAGGGCCGACCCTGGACTGGGCTCGACCGATTGGATAATCGAAGATCACGGCATCGACGGCGGGTCAGGGTAAAGACGCCGTACCATCCTGGAGCACCACCGGTGCCCACGCCCCAGTATGGGGCTGAAAGGTGGAGCGGCGGTGGAAGAGATACGGCAGAGTTGTCGCACGTCGTCCGTCGTGCAGAGCTGAGAACCGTGAGGCTTACTGCCAACCTAGGCGGGACATCACCGATTGAGCCGAAAAACGAAGAAGACCGCCGACCACATAAGTGGGTCGACGGTCGATCCGATCACTGTCTCTGTCCTACGTGTTGCTGGTTGCGGGGGAGGGATTCGAACCCCCGACCTTTGGGTTATGAGCCCAACGAGCTGCCACTGCTCCACCCCGCGCCATGTGCCTCGTCATCGTCGTGTCCTGTTCCCCGCCCGCCTCAGAGTCCCTGCTGGCCCGACCGGGCCGGTGGTACTGAACGGGACGGGGGGATGCTCGCGGTGGCCTCGCCTCCCAGGCAGTCGCCCACCAAGTACTCTCCGGCGCTGCGCTGGGTCACGACCGGGTTCGGGATGGGACCGGGTGGATCCAGCGCGCTCTCGACCACGAACATCCCCCCGCCTCGTCCAGCGCGATGACCCAAGGGTCACCGACTGACGGCGTTGGTTTGACGTTAGAGCCTGCATCGCGAGGCGACCGTTGGGTCGCCCGCTCAGCACCATGTCGTCGCGTCGCTCCAGGCGACCGCGCGGCCATGACTGTCTGCGTGTGATGGTGTATTGAGGGGAAAGATCCTCGGTCATTAGGACGGTTCGGCTCCGGTCGGTTGCCCGCCGTCCACCCACCGCCTATCCACCCGGTAGTCTCCCGGGGACCTTACCTGCTTGTCACAGTGGGGAGCTCGTCTTGGGGGGGGATTCCCGCTTAGATGCTTTCAGCGGTTCGCCCTCCCGAACATGGCTACCCAGCGATGCCGGTTCTCCGACAACTGGTCCACCAGCGGTTCGTCCAACCCGGTCCTCTCGTACTAGGGCCAGATCCCCTCACGCTCCCTCCGCCCACAGCGGATAGAGACCGAACTGTCTCACGACGTTCTGAACCCAGCTCGCGTACCGCTTTAATGGGCGAACAGCCCAACCCTTGGGACCTTCTCCAGCCCCAGGATGCGACGAGCCGACATCGAGGTGCCAAACCCTGCCGTCGATGTG
>CADCWK010000229.1 GCA_902806375.1 uncultured Thermomicrobiales bacterium | reverse complement strand
TTTCCAGTGGGACCGTCCCCCGTCTTCGTCGGCGACAACGCATCCGCGGCGTCGGCGATGGTCGCGGCTGCGGCGAGTCACGGCCTTCGGGTGCTCCGGCCGGTCGCCTGGCAGGATCGCGAGGGCGAGGCGGCCGCTCTGGGACGGGAGTTCGTGGCGGCCTGCCTGGCCTCTGGGCCGGGGGTCGATGTGGTCGTCGGTGGCGGTGAGGCGACCGTTACCGTGCGGGGGGACGGGACCGGTGGACGCAACACCGAGTTCGCCCTGGCCGCCGCGATCGCGCTGGCAGGTCCGACGGCCGTCGACCGATGGGTCGTCGCGAGTCTGACGACCGATGGACAGGACGCCCTGACCGGGGTCGCCGGAGCGGTCGCCGACCCGGGCACAGTCGGCCGGGCCGCCGGCGCCGGGGTCGGGGCCGAAGATGCCCTCCGGCGCAATGACAGCCTCGCCTGCTTCGTGGCGGCCGGTGGGCTCGTGTCGCCCGGCCCGACCGGCACCAACGTCAACGACCTCTATATCGGGATCCGCGTCCGTGGCGACGGCCCAGGGCCCGGTGAGATGACCAGCGAGAGGACGGACCGTCCATGACGACCCAGCGACCCAATGGCCTGCCGGTGATCCTCGACGTGGACACCGGGATCGATGATGCCCTGGCCCTCGCCTACGCGGTGGCGCAGCCGGGCCTCGACATCGTCGCCGTCACGACCGTGGCCGGCAACATCGACGTCTACCGGGCGACGGGCAACACCCGGAACGTCCTGGCCTTCCTCGGACGCGAGGACGTGCCCGTCCACCGTGGAGCGACGCGTCCCCTGACCCGGGCGCAGCGAGGAGCATCGCATGTCCATGGGACCGACGGGCTCGGTGGAGCGGACCTCCCGGAGAGTCAGCGGGCGATCGACGTGACCCCTGGCCCGGCGACGATCGTGCGGCTGGCCCGGGAACGCCCTGGCGAGCTGACGCTGATCGCCGTCGGGCCACTGACCAACCTGGCCATCGCCCTGAACGTCGAGCCACGCGTCGCCGAGTGGATACCCCGGGTCGTCGTCATGGGCGGGGCCTATCACGTCCCGGGGAACATCACGCCACACGCCGAATTCAACGTCTGGGCGGACCCCGAGGCCGCCGATCAGGTCTGCGCGGCCCCGTTCGGCGATCTGATGATGCTCGGCCTGGATGTCACCATGCAGGTCGGTCTGAGCCGCGAGGTCTGGGCCGACCTGCAGCAGCGGACCGACCGCCCGGCGGCCGGCGAGCTCGCCGTCCGGGTCGGCCGCCAGACGTTCGTCGATGCCGGTATGCCACAGATGTACCTCCACGATCCGCTCGCCGTCGCGGTCGCCGTGGACCCAACTTTGGTCACCTCCGAAACCGTGCGGATCTCAGTCACGACGTCCGGCGAGGAGGACGGCCGGACCGTCAGCGTCGGGCCGGGACCGACGCAGGTCGCGCGCGGGGTGGACGCGGATCGGTTCCTCGCGGGCGTCCATCGTGCGCTCGGTGTGCGGGACGTCACCGCCCAGTGACACGCCTGACACCGTCCGTCCATACCGGGCGGCTATCACTGACATAACAGGGGGCGCATGGACGTCCCCCCGGAACAAGCAGAGGGAGATGACCCGTATGACACCTGCGAACCGTTCGAGAGTCCAGCGATTCGGCCGGGGAGCCATCGGCCTCGGGCTCGCCCTGGCGCTGCTCGGCCCGACTGCCGCGCTGGCACAGGACGATGACGCCGGGCGGGATGTGCCTGGGGCCAGTGAGTGCCAGGTGGAACCGGTCGAGATCACGACGCTGCTCACCACCACGAGCGGGGCCGACGCGAGCAGCCCGTTGTTCTCGGCCGTCCCCGTCGACGAGGCGAGTCTGCCCGACGGACCGGAGGCGACCGAGGAGGAGCTCGCGGGGATCACCGATACGGTCCGCCAGCTCGTCGCCTGTGCCAACGCGTTCGACCCGTTCCGGATCATGGCGCTCGTCAGCGAGCAGTACATCGGCCAGCTCGTCAACGCCGCGCTGGCGGCACAGGAACAGCCCGAGCTGGCCGAGCAGTTGCTGGTCCGGTTCCCGGTCCCGCTCGGTGCCGTCGAGGGTGGTGAACCGGTCGCGATGATCCCGATCCGCGATGCCCGTCTCCTGCCCGATGGCCGGGTCGGCGCGATCCTCGAGGCGCAGCTCGCCACCGGAACGGACGATGACGTCACTGCCCTGTTCTACGTCGCCTTCATCGAGGTCGAGGACCAGTGGCTCGTGGATGAGGTCCAGCCCGTCGCGAGCGAGCTGTTCGGGACGCCGCCGGCGACGCCCTCGACGCCGGTGGCCTCGCGCTGACGGGATCGTCGATCAGACGCGGGAGGATGACCGATCGCCAGACAGGGGAACGGCGCGCCCGCGAAGTGGCGCGCCGTTCCCCTGTCCGTTCCCTTGCGGCGGCCACCGCCGCACCGTTCAGGCGGAGCGATCGAGGACGAGGTCGGCGATCTGCGAGAGCGCGTGCCGGGTGCGGGAATCCGGGATGACGAAGAGATGGCCCTTCGCCGTCTCGACGTACTTGCGGGCTGTCGTCGCCGCTGCTTCCAGCGCGCCCGACGCCCGGATCCGGCCGACTACTGCGTCGATCACCCGGTCGTCCGTCACGTCGCCCGATGTGATATCGACCAGCAGGGCGCGGTCCGGAGAGTTCGCGGGGAGGCCGGCAAGGTACCGCATGATCGGCAGGGTGACCGTCCCCTCCCGGAGATCGTGGCCGGCGGGCTTGCCGATCGAGCGGGTCTGCTCCCGGAGGTCGATGACGTCGTCGATGATCTGGAACGCGATCCCGAGGTCCCGGCCATAGGCCCGCAGCTCAGCGATCGTGCCCGGATCAGCGCCACCGAGGATCGCTCCCATTTCCGCGGACCCGGCGAACAGGGAGCCGGTCTTTCCATAGATACGCTGCTCGTACTGGTCGAAGGACTGATCGAGATCGTGCGACTCGAGCATCTCCCGGATCTGACCCTTGCAGAGATCGGCCAGTGTCGCGGCGAAGACCGCGACGACCCGGATGTCGTTCGTGGCCGCCGCCAGGATCGCCGACTGGGCGAACAGGTAGTCGCCGATCAGGATGGCGGTGACGGAGCTGACCTGGGTGCTGAGGGTCGGGCGGCCGCGGCGAAGCGCCGAGTGGTCGATGTCGTCGTCGTGGACGAGGGACGCGGTGTGGAGGAGTTCGATCCCCGCCGCAGCGTCGATCAGGGCCCGGTGATCGGGTTGGAAGGCGTGGCCGATCAGGAGGAGGATCGACGGGCGCAGCCGTTTGCCGCCGGAGGTGATCACCCCGCGCACCAGTTCATTGACCTGCGGGATGCCGATGTCGACCGTCTCCGCGATCCGGGCATCCATTTCCTCCAGGTCGGAATGGATCAGATCGGAGACATCGCGTGTCGTGACGGTGCTCATCGGACGTTGATCCTACCGGTAGGGCCTGCGCCCCGCGACCGTTTGTGAAATTCGCAACGATCAGTCTCATTATCCTGACTGGCGTCCGACAGTGTCAATCGAAGATCGCCACCATTGCGTCCGGTCGGATCGAATCGTCACTATGCTAGCCTTGCTTCTCACACACCCGGATGCACGATCGTTGCCCGCCGCTCGTCGCTGAACGCCCGGCGACGATGAACCCGTTCCCGTCCGGAGACGGGCCAGGTCCGGTGTGATCCATCCGGGACCAATCCCATGGAGGGAGCGGCGCCCGGCGCCGAGAGGGATGGCCCACGGTGAACCGTCCAGCCGATCGCCCGGTGTCCAGCGGATCCGGTCATGACCTGGCTTCGACCGGTGCGGCACGCCGACACGGATCGACGGGTACCGGGCGGGCCCGGCCGTGGCCATGGGTAAGCTGGTGGTTTAGCTCGATTCTCATCGTTCCGCTGGTCGTGATCGGCGTCGTGCAACTCTCCCGTGCCAGCGACGGGCCGAGGATGGTGTCGTGGACGGTCAGCGACGCCAGCGGACCGGTCGCCGGTGCACGAGTGTCCGCCGGCGCGCTCATCGCCACGACGGATGCAAGTGGTGCCGTGCGGCTCGATGCGAACACGATCGGGACGATGCCGGTCGTGTTCGAGCGCGAGGGGTCCCGTCCCGTCGAGGCGACCGTCCCGTCGTCCGTCGAAGAGCAATTGACCATCCCGCTGTGACCGTCGGGCCTCAGCGAAGTGGTCACCGATGGCAACTCGGGTCGGCCGATCGGTGGTGCCTCGGTGAGCGTCGTCGGGACGGGTCAGACGGTGGTGACCGGTGTGGACGGGCGTTACCACCTGAGCGGCCTCCCTGAGGGTGCCTCCCTCACCTTCGCCGCGGACGGGTACGCCGCGCTGGAAGATCCGGTCGTGAACCGGTCTGCCGTGGATGTGGCACTGACCCCAACGCGGGTCACCGGGCCGGTGCTCGACCTGGCCGGGGAACCGGTCGGCAACGCCCTCGTCAAGGGCGCAGGTGCCACCGCGGTGACGCGGGCTGATGGATCGTTCGCCGTCGATGGCGCTCCGGGTGTGGGCGAGGTGCGCGTGTCCGCTTCTGGCTTCGACGCCGTGACCGTCCCAGTTGACGGGGACCGGTCGGTGAGGGTGCAACTGGAGCGGATCACGATCCGGGCTTCCTATATCAACCAGTCCGGGCTCGGCGACCCCACGACCCTCGGCGAGATGATCCAGACGGTCAACAGCACCGAACTCAACGCCATCGTCCTCGATATCAAGTAGGACTCGTTCTCCTTCAAGACCGCCGTGTCCTTCTTCTCGGACGTACCCGGCATGGTCGTCCCCCTCTACGACCCGGTCGCGGTGGTGGACCGTCTGCAAGGCGAGGGAATCTATGCCATCGCCCGGCTGGT
>CADCWK010000228.1 GCA_902806375.1 uncultured Thermomicrobiales bacterium | reverse complement strand
TCCACGGCCGGCTGCCATCGCGCGTCATCCACTCACTGGTCCGGTGCCGGACCGCTCACCCGACAGGAGTCCGTTCGACCATGACCGCCCAGCTCTATACCCACCTCGACCCCGCCGACCGGTTCCGTTCCGCCCGGACGATGCTGGCCCGCCGCCTCGCGCCGACGGCTGCCCTGGTCCTCATGGCGATCGCCACGACGAGCGGTGACGTGGCCGCCAGCGCGGCGAGCCTCCATCAGACGGGTGAGTTCGCGTCGCTCGTCGCCCAGCAGCAGGACACCGACGGGGATGGCTATTCCGACGACTACGAATTGTCGGTCGGCCTCGACCCGTACGACGCCAGCGACGGCCCCTACTCCGACAGCACCGGCGACTCCGATGGCGACGGCATGTCCGACGACGAGGAGTTCGACTACGGGACCGATCCCTACGTGTTCGACTCGGATGGCGACGGCGAGGGCGACGGCACCGAGGTCTACCTCGGCAGCGACCCGTTGAACCTGTACAGCTACTCGCTCGACCTCGATGGGGACCTGCTGACGAACGAGCAGGAGCTCGCGATCGGCAGTGACCTCTCCAGCTATGACACCGACGGCGACGGCCTGGACGATGGCCGGGAGGTCAACGACTTCGGCACCGACCCGACGCGGACCGACACCGACGGCGACGGCGTCTCCGACGCGGCCGAGATCGGCGTCAGCGACCCGCTCACCCCCAACGCCGATGGCAGCGACGCCGACGGCGACCGCCTGACGGCCGGCCAGGAGCGCGAGATCGGGACCGACCCGACCCGGTTCGACACCGACGGCGACGGGATCGGCGACGGCGACGAGCTGGTCACCGGGGTCTGGGTGACCGACCCCCTCCGCGCCGACACCGACGGGGACGGGGCCAGCGACGGGGCCGAGCAGGCCGCCGGGACCGACCCGAACGACGCCCGCAGCGTCCCGGCCGGGGCGAG
Source organism: uncultured Thermomicrobiales bacterium (assembly GCA_902806375.1). GTDB lineage: Bacteria > Chloroflexota > Chloroflexia > Thermomicrobiales > UBA6265 > CADCWK01. Next base: position 3,949 of record CADCWK010000228.1, on the reverse strand, counting down.
CAAGCCACCCACGCCAGCCGCCGGCGGGACCGACTCCCCGACGACGCTGAGGGAGCGGATGGCGGAAGCCATCCGGGCGGGCGTCGCCAAGGTCCTCACCGATCGCCTCGGGAGCGCCGACTAGATCGCGCCGATGCCCGGGCCGGCGCGGAACCTCCGGGCGACGGCCGGCGTCTTATCGGTAGAACGGGATCTCGCACCCCTGACGATCTGCCCCCAGAGGTCGCCACGGCTGCCGGGAACCGATCTATCCGTCCATCCGGTCCTACTTCCCCTCTCATGGAGATGCATCGATATGATGTCCACGAATCGTGACCTCTACGCCTATCAGACCCCGCGCACCGCGCGGATGTTGCTCTCCCACCGCCTGTTCGCCCCGGTTGCCGGGGCCATGCTGCTGGCGATGGTCGCCATGCCGGGCGCGATCGGCGCCTCGGCCGTCAATCACGACCTCCTGGCCATGCCAGCCGCCGGCACCGTCGTCGACACCGACGGGGACGGCCTGTCGGACGGGCTCGAGGCCGACCTTGGCACCGACCCGAACGACACCGACACCGACGAGGACCTGGTCTCCGACGGCGACGAGTACGACGCCGGCAGCGACCCCCTCAACGGGTCGAGCGTCCCCGATGACATCGATGGCGACCTGCTGTCCAACGAGCAGGAGGCCGATCTCGGCACCGACCCGCTCGACGCCGACACGGACGATGACGGCCTCACCGACTTCGGCGAGATCGGCTTCGAACCCGGCTCCGGGACCGGCACCGACCCGCTCGACGCCGACAGCGACGACGACGGGTTCAACGACGGCGCCGAGAACACCGCCGGCAGCGACCCCAACGATCCGGCCAGCACCCCTGACACCACGCCGGCCGACGCCGACGGGGACGGGCTGACCCGGGCCGAGGAGCTCGAGATCGGCACCAACCCGGACGACTTCGACACCGATGGCGACGGGGTCAACGACGGCGCGGAGTACAACGCCGACCAGTTCGGCACCAACCCGCTCAACCCGGACACCGACGGTGACGGCTATAACGACGGTGACGAGCTGTTCTTCTACGGCACCGACCCGAACGACGCCGACGACTTCCCGGCCGAGGATGAGTCCCCGGCCCCGTCGGCCAGCAGCGCTCCGTCCGGCAGCAGCGCCCCGAGCGCGAAGCCGTCCAACGCTCCGTCCACCGGTGGCCCGGTGTCCGGCCTCCCGAGCACGGGGAGCGGGAGCGCCCTGGGCTCGGAGGACGGCGGCCTGATGGCCCTGTTCGCCGGCGGCACCCTGGCCGCGATCGCCGCCGCCTTCGGGCTGCGCCGCCGCCAGGCCTGATCGCCCCGGCTTCAGCCTGATCTCTCGGCCCATGACGGCCGGCACGATTCCCGTGCCGGCCGTCGTGCCGTTTTCCAGCCGGTGATTCGCGGGTCATACCGGTGGCGCGTAGAGGCTCCCCTCTCCGGGCCCGGTGAGTCGACGACCGCCTCCAGCGGTGGGAGCGAGCCGGGGGTCGGCGAGGGGCCGCCCGGTCTGCTTCGCTGCCGGGCATGCGCGGTGCAGACCCGGATCCTCATGGGCGATCGGCCAGTCACCCGCGAGAGCGATCGACACCCGACAGGTACCATGGCGATCTGATCGGATGGCCATGTACCTCGTCCATCCCACTACCTCCCGGCACCGGGAAAGGACCGACCCGATGGCCATGACCGTCTGGAACCAGGCGACCCGCGACGAGCTGAACGCCGCCCTGCCGGACGCCGTCGTGCTGCTCCCGACCGGCGCGACCGAGCAGCACGGGCCACACCTCGCGACCGGCCACGACACCTTCGCCGTGACCGCCATCGCTCACCGCGTCGCCCGCACCGTCGGCCCGGAGGTTGACATCGTCCTCGCCCCGGCCCTGCCGTTCGGATCCTCGGACCACCACCTGCCCTTCGGCGGGACGCTGTCCCTGGGCACCGAGACGTACCGGCGGGTCGTCCACGACCTCGTCACCTCGATGATCGCCGGCGGCGCGCGGCGGGTCTTCCTGCTCAACGGCCACGGCGGCAACCGCGAGCTCAACCAGCTCGTCGCCCGCGACGTCGCCCTCGCCCAGCCCGCCGGTCGCCCCGTCGCGATCGCCGCCGCATCGTACTGGGAGATCGCCGCCGCCGCCCTGGCCGCCGACCCGGACCTCGGTGCCGTCCGCCAGCCCGGTCACGCCGGCCAGTTCGAGACGGCGACGATGCTGGCGATGACGCCCGAGCACGTCCGCGAGCCTCGCGCCGTCCGCCCGTCCGACCCGTCGCTCGTGCCGACGCTCCCCGGCACCCGGATCGAGACGACCGGTCTCTGGCCCAGCTACGACGGCTACACCGATTTCCCCCACCGCGCCACGGCCGAGCAGGGCCAGCGGGCCCTGGCCATCATCGTCCGGGACGTCGCGGCGGCCCTGACCACCTTCGCCCGCTACCCACTTGCCAACGCCGTGGATCACCCGGCGCGGCGGGATCCGGGCGATCCTGGGTAAACACTGCCTCCCGTGGTGCCGCTGATGCATCGCCGGGCGATATGATGGCGCCCCGCGAGGGACGGCCCGCCGTCGCGACCGTCCCCCGACCACAACCACCGGAGCAGACGACGATGTCCATGGACGCACGAGACGAGACGATCCGCCGGATCGAGACGGCGATCGACGAGCGGCGGGACGAGTTGATCGAGATCGTCGCCGACCTCGTCCGCCGTCCGAGCGAACTCGGCCACGAGGCCGCCGCGCAGGCGTTCGTCCACGGGCACCTCGCCGGGTCCGGGCTGGCGACCGAGTCGTGGGACCTGGACGACGCGATCCACGATCTGCCCGAGTCCGGCCGGAGCGGCGTCCCGTTCGCCGGGCGGCCCAACGTCTCCGCCCGCCGCGCGGGCCGGGGCGGCGGCCGGTCGCTGATCCTCAACGGCCACATCGACGTCGTCAGCCCGGAGCCGGTCGCCGCCTGGACCCACGACCCGTGGGGCGCGACGGTCGTCGGCGACCTGATGTACGGCCGCGGCGCCTTCGACATGAAGAGCGGCGTGGCGCTCAACCTGTTCCTGCCCCGCCTGCTCCGCGACCTCGACGTGCCGCTGGCCGGCGACCTGATCGTCCACAGCGTGATCGAGGAGGAATGCACCGGCAACGGCGCCCTCACCGCCAGCCGGCGCGACCGGGCCGACGCCGCGCTCGTCACCGAACCCGAGGGCGGTCAGTTCACCCACGCCCACCTCGGCGTCCTCTGGTTCCGGGTCGCGATCACCGGTCGCTCCTGGCACGCGATGCAGGCGTGGCGCGGCGTCAACGCGATCACCAAGGCAGTGCCGATCATCCAGGCGCTGGAACGGCTGGACGCGAAGCTCAACGAGGAGTCCCACCCGGTCTGGGCCGGGATCGAGCACCCGATCAACCTCAACATCGGCGTGATCCACGGCGGCGACTGGCCCAGCACCGTCCCCGGCGCCTGCGAGCTGCACTGCCGCCTGAGCTTCTACCCCGGCCAGCCGATTGGCGACGTCCGCGCACTGATCGAACGCACTATCCATGAGGCCGCCCAGGGTGACGCGTGGCTGCGCGACAACCCTCCGGTCGTCTCCTACGACGGCTTCCAGACCAGCGGCTCGGTCGTGGATCTCGAGGAGCCGTCCGTGAGGCTGCTCGGCGAGCACCACCGCCGCGTCACCGGCCGGGCGATGCGGCCGCGGGTGGGGACGGCCGTCAACGACATGCGCTACTACAACTTCGTCGGCGTCCCCTCCGGCTGCTACGGCGCGACCGGCGGCAACGGCCACGCCGCCGATGAGTGGCTGGACCTGACCTCGCTCGCCCCCACCGCCAAAGTCCTCGCCGGGTTCATCGTCGACTGGTGCGGCCTAGTGGACGAGTAGCAGCCATTCCCAAGCCATGCGCGAGGGGGGGAACGACTGTGACGGACGAACCATTCCGCT
>CADCWK010000227.1 GCA_902806375.1 uncultured Thermomicrobiales bacterium | reverse complement strand
CGCAGAACCCGATCGAGTACGAGGGGACGTTCCCGCTGCCCGAGGCCCAGCTCGACCGTTTCCTCGTTCGCCTCTCGCTGGGGTACCCGGGCCACGACAACGAGCTCGAGCTGCTGACCCGCCAGCACACCCGGCACCCACTCGACGCGCTGCCCCAGGCGCTGGACGTGGAGCAGCTCGTCGTCGCCCAGGAGGCCGTCAAGCGCGTCCATGTCGCCCCGGCCATCGCGGAGTACATCGTCGGGCTGGTCGAAGCGACGCGGGCCCATGAGGACATCTACCTCGGAGCCAGCCCCCGGGGGTCACTGGCGCTCTACAACACCGCCCGCGCCTGGGCGGCCATCTCCGGCCGGGACTACGTCATCCCGGACGACGTCAAGGCGCTGGCCGAACCGACGCTGGCGCACCGCCTGATCGTGAGCCCCTCGGCGCGCATGCGCGGGATCGACGGCCGGACGATCATGGGCGAGGTGCTGCACCGAATCGCCGTACCGGGGGCGCAGCCACGGGCTGCCCACGCCGTGGCGCTGAACGGGGCGGTCGCGCCGACGTCCGAGGCATGGGTCAGCGCCGGCAGCGGCGTCGGAGGAGCCAGTCCGGATGAGGGACGGAGCCGCGGCGGCTGGCGCGGCCGCCGGGCGGGGTCCTGAGTCCCGTGAACGGCGTGAAGGCGATCGTCATCCTCCTGACGGTCTTCATCCTCTCCCAGCTGACGACCTGGCCGTATCTCGACGAGCTGACCTTCGTGCTGGGCGGGATCATCGGGGTCGCCTGGCTCTGGTCCCGCCTCGCGATCACGGGCCTGTCGGTGGAGCGTTCGCTGTCCAGCGACCGGTTCCAGGTCGGCCAGGAGGTCCGCGAGCGCATCGCCGTCCGAAGCGACTCGCTGTTGCCGAGGCTCTGGCTGGAGCTGGTCGACGGGTCATCGCTCCCCCGCCACGGCGCCGGGCGGGTCTTCAACCTCGCGTCCCGTGGGGAGGTGAGCTGGACGACCAGCACGCTGGCGGTCCGGCGCGGCCGGTTCCGCCTCGGACCAACGGTCATCCGGACCGGCGACCCGTTCGGCCTGTTCCCGCGTGAGCGCCGGTTCGATGGTTCCCGGGACGTCGTGGTCTACCCGTCCGTCGCCGAGTCGCGTGGCTATGCACCGCCGGCCGGACTGCTCTCCGGCGGCGCCGTCGCGGCCTCCCGGGGTTCCACGACGACGGCCAACGTGGCGAGTATCCGCGACTACGTGGTCGGTGATCCGCTCAACCGGATCAGCTGGAGCGCCTCCGCCCGCCGAGGCTCGCTGATGGTCAAGGAGCTGGAATTCGACCCGTCGTCGGACGTCTGGCTCGTGCTCGACCTCGACCGGAGCACCCACATCGCGGCCGCCTACGCTGACTCGTGGCCCGACTGGCGTCCACCGCCCACGCCCTGGCTCGACTCGACCGAGGAGTATGCTGTGTCCGCGGCTGCGTCGCTCTCGTCCTGGCTGCTCGCCTCGGGACGGAGTGTCGGACTGGTCTGTACGACGGAGGTGCGGGCGGTGATCCAGCCCGAACGGGGCCAGCACCAGCAGCTCCGCATCCTCGAGACGCTGGCAGTCGTCCGGGCCGACGGTTCGCGGTCGCTCGCGGAGTCGATCATCGAGGAGGCACGCCGCTTCACCGGCCCCTCGGCCATCGTCGTCGTGACGGCTTCGACCGAACCGGACTGGGTCGGCGTGCTGGCCGAGGTGGCCGGTCGCAGCGCCCGCGCCGGTGTGGTGCTGATCGAGCCGGATTCGTTCGGACCGGCACCCTCGGTCGAGCGGGTCACGGACGCCCTCGGTGGCGTCGCGATCCGGTCTCACATGGTCACCTGCGGCGACCAGATCGGCGACGCGCTGGCCGGTCCCGGCATCGAGGGTATCGGCCGGACCGCGGCCTCGCGAACAGGACGGTTGATGGCCGTCAAGGGACACCCCGATGGTCAGTAGCCTCGCCCCATCACCGTCCGTCTCGCCGGCGGGCCCGGGTCGGCCCACGCTGGCCCGGCGCCTCGCCGGCGTCGCCCGGCGCCTGGTCCCGGCCGAGGGGCTGGTGGTCGTGCTGCTGCACCTGATCATGATGCTGGCCGCGGCGTGGTCGGTCCTCGAGGCTGACTGGGTCGAGGGCCTGCAGGCGATCCCCATCATCGTGCTCGCGGGCACCCTCTTCGGGCAACTCCTCGCGAGGGCCGAGGCGCCCGACCTGGCGTCCCACCTCTCCGCGTTCTGGCTGGGCCTGTTCGTCGTCGTCGCGCACACCGTCGTCCGCTTCCCCGATCTCGGCGCCACGTACCCGCAGCGCGTCCGCGAGCTGGCGACGCTGTTCGAGGACTGGACCCGGAGCACGGCCAACGGCGACCGGATGGACGATGTCCACCTCTTCGTCGTCCTGATGGGCCTGACCGGCTGGCTGGTCGCCTACATGTCGGCCTGGACGCTCTACCGGCGCTCGTGGGTGACGGCCGCGGTCCTGTTGCCCGGCGCGGTGATGATGATCAACCTCGGCTACCGGCCGGAATCCGGCGCCGCGCCCCTCGTGCTCTACATCGTCGCGGCGGGCTCACTGGTCGTCGCCCACTTCGCCCGTCGCCGGCGGTGGGACTGGCAGGCCCGCGGTATCCAGGCGCCGGCCTTCATCTCGTCCCGGATCCTCGGGATCGGCTTCAACGTCGTCCTGATCCTGACGGTGCTCGGCTGGCTCCTGCCGATATCGATCCGTGACGACCTGCTCCGGTCGACGTGGCAGGCGCTGGAGCGACCGGTCGAGACGGCCCAGGGGCAACTGGACGAGTGGCTCGGCGACCTGAACGGGGAGGGCGCCAGCGAGGGCGAGAGCTACGCGGCGTTCGACGACTCATTCGACCTCGGTGGGGCGCTCGACCTGTCGCCCGAGCCGATGCTGGAGTTCACCGACGCGAGTGGCGCCGCGCCGTATCTCGCCGCGCAGCGGATGGATGCCTACAACGGGCGAGGCTGGCGCAGCGACGCCGAGGCGACCTTCGATCAGGCCGGGTCAGGCGTCCGCCAGCCGTACTCCTCCCGGATCAGCTTCGCGGCCGACCTGCCCGTGGCCCTGAGCGACCAGGTCACCCAGGACCGGGAACCGACCGGCGGCACGATCCGGGTGCTCGCCCCGTCAGACGACCTGCTGTTCACCCGGGACACGTTCCTGACCAGCGACCTGCCGACCAGCGTCCAGTTGAGCTGGATTCGACTCGACGCCGCACGGCTGCCGATCGACTCGGAGCGGGCACGGTCCGGCCTGCCGCCGGACCTGCGGACGATCGCCGATCTGCTCGGTGACGCTCCCTTCGCCCGCGACGGCGAGAGCGTCGCGGTGGACGACTCCGAGCTGTCCCCGCGCATCGCCAGCGAAGTGGAGGCGCTGGATCGTCGCCTGGTGGAGGTGACCTGGAGGGTGGTGGACCGCGCGGCGACGGAGATCATCGTGACGGGTCTGCTGCCCGTCTATGACGATATCGCGTCCGTTCGCGCGCAGGACGACCTCGCGGTCAATGACACCTACGAGATCGGTGGGGTCCAGAGTACGGCGACCGCCGGGGAACTGGCCGCCGCGGGCCAGGACTACCCGGCCTATGTGACCGACCGCTATCTGCAGCTCCCGACGACCGTCACCGCCGGCACCCGGTCTCTCGCCCGGACGCTGGTGGATGACGCCGGCGCGACGACGCCGTTCGACATGGCCGTCGTCATCCAGAACGACCTTCGCTCACGGATCGCCTACACCGAGACCCCTCCGGAGCCGCCCACCGACCGGGACGTGGTCGATTTCGTCCTGTTCGAGTCGCAGGCGGGCTACTGCGAGTACTACGCCTCCGCGATGGCGGTCATGCTGCGGACGCTGGACATCCCGGCCCGGGTCGTAACCGGGTTCTTCCCGCCCAACTTCGACGCCGACGTCAACGGCTTCGTCTACCGGGAGGAGAACGCCCACGTCTGGGTGGAGGCCTTCTTCCCTGGCTACGGCTGGATCCCCTTCGAGCCGACCGCGAACCGGGACGCGCCGGCCTACACCAGCGACCAGCCGTCCGATCCCCCGTCGCCGAGCCCGGTCGCGAGCCCGACCCCGTCGCCATCGGCAGCCGACTCATCTGTCGCCTCGCCGAGCCCGAGTCCCATGGCGTCCCCCTCGCCATCGCCGGCCGCCGTCGCGGCGACCGACCCGACCGACCCTGGCCGGCCGATCGACGGCCCGTGGCAGTGGGCGCTGGTCGCCGCGGCGATCCTCCTCACCCTCCTGGCGCTGACCGGCGTGTTCGTCGTAATCGCCTGGCGGCGCGGGCTGGAGGGGATGAGCCCGGTGACCGCTCTCTACGCCCGCACGGTCCGACTCGGACACTGGCTGCGGATCCGTGGCGAACCGGCCATGACCCCCGCGGAGTACGCGGAGCAGATCGGCCGGGCCGTCCCGGCGGCCCGGCAGCCGGCAAGGGCGGTCGCGGATCAGTACGCCGCCGAGCAGTACGCCCCGCCGTCGCGGGCGCCCTCCTATGCCGTGGGGCGGCGAGCGTGGGCGGATCTGCGCCGGTCGCTGCTCCGGGCGATCCCCGGACTCCTGTCTCCGCGCAGGCGCCGGTGATCCCCGCGGCCCGAGGCACACTGACGGGTCCCCCATCTCATGGGACGGGGGCGCATCCGACCGTTTGGCAATGACCGGAGTGGAGCGATGGCAGACAGCAGCAATGTCCGGCCGGGCCGGGTCGTCGTGGGTGGCGCGATCAATACCGACCTCGTCGCGACGACGCCACGCTACCCGGATACGGGCGAGACGGTGACGGGGACCAGCTTCGCGATGTTCGGCGGTGGCAAGGGCGGGAACCAGGCCGTCGCCGCCGCCCGATCCGGAGCGGCGGTCGCGATCGTCGGTGGGGTCGGCGACGATGCG
>CADCWK010000226.1 GCA_902806375.1 uncultured Thermomicrobiales bacterium | reverse complement strand
CAACCCGTCGGGTTCGCCGCACTGTCGACCGGGGTGATCGTCGTCTTCGTCGCGGTCGCCTTGGTGGCTTGGTGGCTTGGGACCGCTTCCTCACCTGGCGCCAGAGGATTGCGCCCTGACACGAGGGCATCACCGATCCGGGCGGCTATCGACCCGCTCGACGCGGCAGAATGGATGACGGCTACTGACCGGGAGCGCGAGTGGGGACAGGATCAACGGTGAGGGCGAGCGCCAGAACTCCATGTCCCTCGGTCTTGGGCTGATTACTGGTCGTGGCCGGCGTTGTCATGTGCGGAGGTGTGATCGGGTTCTAGGTTGATCGCGACGAGGGACTGGATGCACTCGGGCGACTCGGGGTAACCCTGAGGCAAATGACGGGTCTCAATGTGCTGACGCCATGGACCAACGTCTGGCCAAAGCCCGATCCACGCTCGACGGCGAGCTGGCGCCCCCTGATGGTGTTTGCTATCGCGTCGGGCATGGTCACAACGACGATTTCTCTGCTCCGGGAATAGGGCGCCGGGTTCGTCGTGGCGACCGGGCTCACAATCGCGAGCAATTTCGTCGGCTTGGTCTTTGCGTCGACGTGGCTGACGACCTGGGCCGGATCGCGGCGAGACTGACATGGACACGGTCGCCTGGAGTGCGGGAAAGCCATGGCCAGCGGTGACATTCGCTTCACGCCACGCTACCAGTTCTGGGCAACCACCATCCTCATGGCCATAGCTGGGGCAGGTCTGGGCTGGATGTTCGGGGTGAACGGGATCGGCGCCACGCTTGCACGGTTAGCCTATTTTTCTCCTATCATCGCTGGCATTTCCTGGTTCTTTCGACGCACCGACTACGTCCAGGCACGAAAGGGCGTCGAGCCATACGAACACCCAATCCTTGGACTCTACGCCGGACTGGCCGCGACCGTGACGATGTTGATCTCCGATGAGTCGCTCGGTCTCGCGGCGATCACTGGAGCGATCCTTGGTGCCATTATGGCCATCGTCTTCATCGCCTCCCGTCGATGGCGGACCCGAAACGACCCACCCGGACGGCAACGCCCCGTCCCGACGATCAGCGGGTGGCGCTGATCTTCACACGGCCAACTCCGGGTAGGATACCGGGGAGTCGATACGTGGGGCTCTGGGAGGCGTCGAGTCCCCCAGCCAGAGCCGGGACCAGGAGATAGCACAACCGATGGCCTTCAACATCAAGCGGCGCGGCAAGCTGACCTACTACTTCACCGGTGACCGGCCGGTCCTCTCGGCCCTCGTCACCGAGGAGCAGGCCGACGGCGATCTCCGGATCCACTTCGCCGGGCTGACTGGTGGCCTGTCGGCCCAGACGGTGCTCGAGCTGGACGAACTCGTCACGATGGACCCGCACCGCGAGGTCGCGCTCGTCTTCCAGTGCTGGGAGAAGTGGCTGCGCGACGCCGGGATCGCCGACTCGCTGCGGGCGATCGACTTCATCGAACTGCACGCGTTCGGCGCCCAGCCCAAGTCGCCCAACCCGCTGGCCGACCCCATGGGGTACGCCAACGAGCAGGCCCGGCTGCGGAAGGCGTACGCGGAGGCCTACAGCTCGTTCTTCGCCGACAACCTGCCCGAGAACGGCGTCCCTGCCCGCTTCACCGTCCACCTGATCGACTTCCCCGACACCGCCGCGTCCTACGAGTTCTACAGCGTCGCCCTCCTGCAGCGCTCGGTTCGATAGACAACGAGCAGGATCGAATGACGTCATCTGATTAAATCCGTGGTTGGAGGTAAAGGCCGTCATTTACCGTTGCCTCCAACCGCTGGCGGCTTACGTCTTTCTCGCCTTGTCGATGCAGTAGCTATGCTACTGGTTCCGTTCTCGAGTATCGAAACATGCCTCCCCTGAGACCACCGAGCGTTCTCCCAGTAGCAACAGCTACCGATTGAGAGATTCGGGACATCAGACGCCACTAATCGTCCTTGACGTTGAAAGATCAGCCAGATATTGTTCTGCCAGAACACGAGACAATAGTAGAACCAGAGACATCGCTTCGCCCGCAGGAGGCTTTGGATTAGGTCATCGTTGTGCTCTCGGTTCATTGTGCCGTTCGTCGAGCAAAGGATGACCTGACCGTGCAGATGCCGCAGATGCCGCAGAACTTCAACAGCAACCAGAACAACCTTGTCGTCAACATCGGTGCAATTCCGGTGGCGGCGACGAATCAACGGTCGTTCATTATCCGGGCTCTGTATTTTCTGATCATCGGTTGGTGGTTGTCGGCGTTCTGGATCGTTCTCGCCTACTTCCTCGCCCTCACGATCATTGGGCTGGGTGCGGCGCAGTGGATGTTCCTCCGGGTCAACGGCGTACTGACCCTGCAGCGCCTCAATTAGACCGCTTCGACACGCGCTCGCGGAGCACTATCAGTAGCTGATGACGGCCCGCCTGTCCCGGCGGGCCGTCGCGCGTCTTGACAGCACCCCATCGCTGGCGTTAGATGCCCGGAAGCGTCTTTCGAGACGGTCGCCGACGACCGTTGCCGCAGCAGGAAGCGATGGACATGGCTGACAGCACCCCCATGGCGACGACCGGCGTCGATCTCCTCCTCGCCGGCGGGCACGTCATCGACCCGGCCAACGGGCTGGACGGCATCGCCGACGTCGCGATCACCGGCGGCCGGATCAGCGCCGTCGGGCCGGACCTGGACCGCACCGGGGCGGCCAGCGTGCTGGACGTCGCCGGGCACATCGTCACGCCCGGCATCATCGACCTGCACGTCCACGCCTTCAGTACCCACAAGCGCTCCCGCCTGTCGCTGGACCCGATCGTCGCGACGTTTTCCAACGGCGTCACCACGGTCGTCGACGCCGGGACCGCGGGGTACCGGGATTTCCAGGACTTCGTCGAGTCGGTCATCCTGCGCTCGAAGGTCCGGGTCCTGTCGTTCGTCAACATCGTCGGCTCCGGCATGATCGGCCCGTGGGAGCACGAGCCGGACGAGATGCGGGTCGACCTCGCCGCCGCGACGGTCAAGGATTTCCCCGGCATCGCCGTCGGGATCAAAACCGCCCACTATCGCGACTTCCGGAACGCCGGAGGTAACGTCTTCGACGACCACTACGGCCCGTGGGCGGCGGTCGACCGGGCGATCAGGGCGGCGGAGATCGCCGGGGTGCCGGTCATGGTTGACTTCTGGCCCTGGCAGGGATACCGCTCCTACCCGGAGCTGATCCTGGAGAAACTCCGCCCCGGCGACATCCACACCCATGTCTTTGCCCAGCAGTTCCCGATCATCGACGAGGATGGCAACGTCTACGAGCACATGTGGCGGGCGCGGGAGCGCGGCGTCATCTTCGACCTCGGTCACGGCGCGGGGTCGTTCTGGTACCGCAACGCCGCCCCAGCGATCGAGCAGGGTTTCATCCCCCACTCCATCAGCACCGACCTCCACACCGGCAACCTCAACGGCGCCGTGCTCAGCATGCTGACGACGATGAACAAGGTGCTCAACCTCGGCGTCCCGCTCGCCCAGGTCGTCGAGATGTCGACGGTCGCTCCGGCGCGAGAGATCGCCCACCCCGAGCTGGGGACGCTCAGCGTCGGCTCCGACGGCGACGTGGCCGTCTTCCGGCTGGACGAGGGCGCGTTCAACTACGTCGACTGCGGCAAGTGGGTCCATCCCGGCACGCAGCGGCTCAGCTGTCAGCTCACCGTGCGCTCCGGCGAGATCGTCTTCAACCCCGAGGGCTGGGGACGACCGACCTGGCAGCACGACGACCAGCCCCGCTGGCAGGTCCTGACCACGCCAGAGATCCCGGCCGGGGCCAGCGTGGCGGTGCCAGCAACCTAGCCCAACAGGTCGTGGAGGTCCCCATCCCGACGCGGTAACGCTGGCCAGCCACCCGGCCGTGGCGGGATAGAATGCCGCGGCCGCCCCGTTGGCACGTGATCCGGCGTCAGCGCGAGGAGACGACCCGCGATGAGCGTAGCGAACGTCCAGTTCTTCAGCCCGGCGCTGAACCGCCACGTCCACTACAACGTCATCCTGCCGAAGGAAGGCGACGGTCCGTTTCCCGTCCTCCTCCAGTTGCACGGGCTGACCGATGACTACTCGGGATGGGTCCAGAAGTCGAACCTGGTGGAACACGCCGCTCCGTACCCGATGCTGATCGTGATGCCGGACGGCGGCACGTCGGGGTATCTCAACCTGGTCGGCAGCGAACGCCGGATGGATGTGGATGAGCGGCTGGGCGTCTCCCGGTACGAAGACGCGATCGTCCGGGACCTGCGCGACCACGTCACCCGGGTCTTCAACATCCGGTCAGGTCCGTGGGCGATCGGCGGGCTGTCGATGGGCGGGTTCGGCGCGATGCGCCTCGGTCTCAAATATCCGGATCGGTTCAGCTCGATCTGGGCCCATTCCAGTGCCTTCCGGATCGGCTGGCTCATGGCCGACCGGACGCCCGACGCCGCCGATGCCCTCGTCCTGACGCATGCCGAGCGACTGGTCTCGGCCGCGAACCGCCCGGAGATCAGCTTCGACTGCGGCGTCGACGACGACCTCATCAGCGACAACCGGGAACTGCACGCGCAGCTCGACGGACTGGGCCTCGCCCATCGCTACGATGAGCACCCTGGTGCCCACACCTGGGACTACTGGGATCGCCACGTCCAGACTGCCCTGGAGCAGCACGCCCGCGTCCTCGGGATCTAGCCGCTACGCCACCCCCCAAATGGGATCGCCGGACAGCAGCACCGGAACGGCGCGGCGTTCCCGCGGACGGCAACGGCGACCCCGCTTCAGCGATGCGGTCCATCCCTCACCCGCGACGGTGTCCGGAGATGTGTCCCCATCGGCGTGCATGCTGAAGCGCCCGCTGGCGCCTGGAACGCCGGCCCGTCCTGCGATGGTGGTGTCCCCATGGGTACGCGGTGGTGGTGGAGGCATGGGACCGTCCCGACGGTCTC
>CADCWK010000225.1 GCA_902806375.1 uncultured Thermomicrobiales bacterium | reverse complement strand
GGCCCGGTGGAAGTCGGTGCAGATGACGACGAGCTGTCCCGAGGCCGTCAGTTCTCCCTGCTCGTTCAGCGTGGCTCTCCTGAGGACGTCGCGCCCGGTCTGATCCTGCTGGGAATCGTTCGCAATCTCCGGGAAGGATACGTGATCGGCCGGGCGAAAGTGCACAGGGTTGAGTAGATTCCTCCCCGACCGGTGCATGCGTGCAACGGGGCCACCGCAGCGGGACAGGGTGCTGGCCGCGTCCCCGGCGACGAGCGCCGGGTCGCGCTCAGCCCGTGTTCTTGAGGCCGCTGGCGATCCCGTTGATCGTCAGGAGCATCGCCTTGGTCAGCGACTCGTCCTGCCCGCCCAGGGTGGCCGACCCGTCCCGCAGGCGGCGGCGCAACTCCAGCTGGAGGAAACTCAGGGGATCGACGTAGGGATTGCGTCGTTCGATGGACCGCTGGAGGACGGGGTCCTGGTCGAGGAGGCGGCTCTGTCCAGTGACCTCGAGCAGGAGCGTCTCGGTGGTCTCCCACTCGGCCTGGATCCTCGCCCAGACGGTGTCACGGCTCGCCGTCCTGCCGGCGGCCTCGACGTACCGGCTCGCGATCGTCCGGTCGGCCTTGGCCAGCGCCAGTTCGGCGTTGCGCAGGGTGTTGCGGAAGAACAGCCAGCCGCTATCCATCTCGCGGAGGATGTCGATGCCGAAGCGCTCCCGGGCGGCATCCAGGCCGCTGCCGAGGCCGTACCAGCCCGGCAGGAGGATGCGCGCCTGCGTCCAGGCGAACACCCACGGGATCGCCCGCAGGTCCTGGATCCGGCCGGTCTGGACCCGGCGGGCCGGCCGGGAACCCAGCTGGAGCTGGGTGATCTCGTTGATCGGCGTGACGGCGGTGAAGAAGTCGACCAGCGCGTCATCCCCGTAGACGAGGTCCCGGTAGGCGGAGGATGAGGCGGCGGCCATCACCTCCATGACCTCCCCGTAGCGGGCGAGGGCGTCCGGCCCGGGCTGCCCCGGCAGCCCGATCGTCCCGAGCAGGACGGCGCCGCCGGTCAGCTCCAGTTCCCGGTGGGCGATCTCCGCCGTCGCGTAGCGGGCCGAGATGACTTCGCCCTGCTCGGTCAGTTTGATACCGGCGCTGATCGTATCGGGCGGGAGGGCGAGGATGGCGGCGTTGGTCGGTCCGCCGCCCCGACCGATCGACCCGCCCCGGCCATGGAAGAAGACGAGGTCGACCCCCTCCGCCCGGACCGATGCCGCCAGCCGCTCCTGGGCGACATAGAGGCCCCAGGTCGAGCCGAGGTAGCCGACGTCCTTGTTGGAGTCGGAATAGCCGACCATGATCTCCTGCGTGTCGCCGACGCTGGCCAGCGCCGCCCGGTACGAGGGCTCCGCGAGCAGCGTCCGCATGGTCTCCGGGGCGGCCCGGAGCGTCTCGCCCGCCTCGAACAGCGGCGCGATCCGGAGAACGGCGTGGGCGCCGCCGGTCCCGGCCAGCCCGGTCTCCTTCATGAGGAGCAGGACCTCCAGGAGGTCGCTCGGGGATTCGGTGTTGGAGATGATGTAGGTCCGGATCGCGCCGGCATCCTGTCCGTCGAGTGCCAGCCGGATCACCCGGAAGGTCTGGATCACCTCCCGGGCCGTGTCCGAGAGCGACGAGATGTCATGGGGGATCAGGGGCCGGGCCGAGGCGATCTCGCCGCCGAGCAGCGCCAGACGGGCGTCCTCGTCGAGCTCGCCGTAGGCCGCCTCGACACCGGTCAGGGCGAACAGCTCGGCGAGCGCGGTCTCGTGGCGGCGGGAGTGGTCCCTGATGTCCAGCGTCGCGTAGTGGAAGCCGAACACCTCGACCTGCCGGATCACGTCGCGGAGATCACCGTCGGCCACGATCCGCTCCCCCTGGGCCAGCAGCGAGTCGCGGATAGACTCGAGGTCGCCCAGCAGGTCCGCCGGGGCGGCGTAGGGAAGCGCGAGGTGGGTACTGCTGGGGACCGGGATGCGACCACCGCGCGGGTCGCCGGGCAGGATCTCGCCACTGTCGCGGTGCGTGGCGCCCTGGGCGCGGGTCAGCCGGAGGCGCTCCCGCATCAGCGTCAGGAGTTGCCGATAGGGCTCGCCCCGGTTGAGCGATTCCAGCTCCGCACCGAGGTCGGGGAACCACGACCGGTACGTCGCCAACCGCCCGTCGAGGCCGTGGGCCGGGCCGGCGATCCACTCCGAGACGGACAGGCGACCGGCGAGCTCGGTCAGGCGGTCTTCCAGGAAGCGGAGGGCCGTGTCACGCATGAGCGACAACGCCTCGATCGTCATCGCCGGGGTGACGTTGGGGTTGCCGTCGCGGTCGCCGCCCATCCACGACCCGAAGCCGATGAAGGGCGGCACGCGGATGCGGTCGTTGGGGTACGACTCGGCCAGCGCGGACTCGATGTCGCGGTAGATCTCCGGGACGACGCTGACGAGGGTGCTGCCGAAGTAGACGAGGCCGGCCCGGACTTCGTCGAGGACGGTCGGTGACACGGCGCGGATCTCGTCCGAGCTCCAGAGCTCGGCGATCGTCGCGGCGATCCGTTCACGGGTCCGGGCCATCTCCTGCGGGGCCGGGGTGCGCTCGTCGATCGCCCGCAGCGTGGCGAAGATGCGGGCGAGCTTGTCGATGATCGTGCGACGACGGGACTCGGTCGGGTGGGCCGTCAGCACCAGGCGGATCTCGGCCCGGTCGAACAGCGCCTGCATCTCCGCCGCGCTCAGGCCCGGAGCATCGGCGCGACCCTCGGCCAGGGCGGCGATGACGGCGCGGAGCGATCCCCGCCGGGGCGCCGGGTCGGAGTCGACGTCGCGCTGCCGCAGCCGGCGGATTCGCTCGTTGTCCTCGGCGAGGTTGACGAGCTGGAAGTACGACGTGAACGCCCGGATCAGCGGGCGGAGGTCGTCCGTCGCCGCCGTCCTGAGCGCCGCCTCCATCTCCCGGCGGGCGGCCGTGTCGCCGCCGCGGGCGGCCTTGGCCAACCCGCGGATGACCTCCTCGAAGGCGAAGGCCGGCTCGCCCGCCTGCGTCCTGATCGCGTCGCCCAGCAGGTCGCCCAGCAGGAAGATGTCGTCCGAGATCGTGCGTGCGGCGGGCATGGGCGGTGGTGCATCCTCTCTGGGCGGCGGATCGACATCGGAACATCGGGGGACATCGTGTTGGCGGCGTGAAGAGGGGGTGACGTGATCGCGAGGCCTCGCGTTCGCGCGCCGGCGGTCGCGGGTCCGTCCACCGCAGGATACCCGTCCTCCGGACGGGGCGTGATGCGGTGGGCGCAGCGGGTCAGTGTCCGTGCGCGACTGCCGCCGGTGGCTGCTGCTGGACCGGGGATCGGGAACGGTGTCGCCCGCCGGGCCGTCTGTCGCTACACTAGCCGGGCGGATGGCGCGATATCGGGTGACGGATCGCCAGTCGATGGCGTCGAGCGGTGCCCCGGTGCACCAGGGGGCGGAGACGTGGATTTCATCGTCCTGGGCGCGATACTCGGGGCGATCACGATGGCCGCCGGGACTGTCCTGCGGGATCTGGTGCCCCGGCGTCTGCGGGTCGATGACGACGATACGCCGTGGGTGACTGTCCGGGACCGGCGCCGGGTCGTGCGGGTCGCGGTGGTCGGTGGTCGCCTCCTCACGATCGCGGGCATCACGATCCTGGCTGCGACCGTCGCACTCGTTCTCCTCGATGCGGCCGACCGGGTCGCGCTCGGTCTGGTCGTCGGGCTGACCGTCCTGGCGATCATCGCCTGTGCCGGATGGGTGGTCTGGTATCGCTACCAGGAATCGACCGGTGCCATCCAGCGCCGGCAGTTGCAGGCCATCGCCGGGCGGCTGGGCAGGGCCAGCCAGCAGACGTCGGACGGCCAGTCCACGGGAGCACGGGGAGCGAATCGGGCGGGCATCAACGGGCGGCAGCCCGGCCCGACCCGGCCCGTCATGGCCAGCTCCGCGCAGGCCGCCACCTCGCGGCGCGTCGCTGGACGGGAGCGGCCGCCTTCCGGAGCGGCGGACCCGGCGGCCGCGGTCCCGTCCCGGTCGGCCGGTGGGTCGGCACCCGCAGGCCGGTCAGGATCCCGTCGAGATGGCGGGAGCCCAGCGTCCCCGCGAACCGCGATGGCGTCGACCACCACCGACCCGGGGCCGGCGCGGGCAGAGCGTGGGAGCACGAGAGACGCTTCGGGTGCGGCTGCTCGCCGGGCGACCATTTCCGGTGGGCGCCGGGCCGACCGGTCCCGCGACTCCGACCGCGAGCAGCGCGGATAGGCATGGTCGACGGCACGGATTGCCAATCCGTGGCCGATCCTCAGCCGCAGGGTGCTCCCCGCAGTGACTCGGACCGTCCGTGAGAGGCACCGAGACGGAGACGGCACCTCCGGGCCGCGTGGGGATGCCCCATCGCTCCCCCTTTCTGTCGCCCGGTTCGGCAGCCGTCTGTCCGGGCGTGCGCATTCCCGTGCGTCCAGTGTCGGCCGATCGGCTACCTTTGGCCGGAAGGGCAGCCCCGACCGGGCACGGAGTCAGCGGGGGAGCGGAGCGAGGCGATGACGGTCTTCGGGGTGAGTCTGCTGGATCTCTTGCTACTGACGTTCTGTTTTTCCCTGCCGTTCGCGGTTCTCGCACTCATCGTGACGGTGCTCTACCGGCGGGATCGCAGCCGCACTCCGCCCGAAGCGGCGAACATCGCCGGGGATATCCACCCGCGCTATCCCCGGCCAGCGCCCCGGCGCCAGCCATCCAGCCCTGAGCGGAGCCGGGAATCCACGGACGGTTCTGGTCGCCAGGAGTGATCGAGCCGGCCCGGGCTCCGGGGGCGCACACCGTTGGCGATGATGGGTGGCGCCGGAGGCGACGAGGATGGCCGTGGTCGCCCGTGCCCGGCCTCTGGACGTCGATGCCCCGGCACGGGTCCTCTCACGGCGGATGACCTGGAATGGCGG
>CADCWK010000224.1 GCA_902806375.1 uncultured Thermomicrobiales bacterium | reverse complement strand
CACTGGTCCTGGTACTTGGGCAGCGACGATGTCCCCAGGGACCCCTCGTTGCCCGGGTCACACAACCTGTGCGGCGCAGGTCGACGATCCTGCCATCGATCTTGCGTATGACTGGTGCCTATACTGGGGAGGTTCCCTGCCCCGGGTGCACGGTGGTCGTGGACCGAGACGATCGCCACAAAGGTAACCCTGAACCGTTTCCGACTGAGTCGCCGGATGACGGTACGGACGGTCTGCCCGCTGGAGTGTGCCATGGTCGTTGCCCAGTCCCCGCCACCCCCCACGATCACCACCATCCGGCCGACCACCTACCGGGAACCGACGCCGCCCGCGAAGCCGGACGACCAGGTGCCGGTCTGGGCGTTCGTCTGGACGCTGTTCGGCTTCAAGATGGCCGTCGTCGGGATCATCATGTTCACGCACCCGGGGCATGCCACCAACGTGGTCGTGCTGGCGACGACCTGGTTCTGGGTGATCGTCCCCGCGGTCGCGCTGGCCGGGCCGGTCGCGTTCCGGTGGCGCCTGATGAAACTGCGCAAGCGGCGGCAGGCCCTGCGCCGGTCGGAGTGGATCATGGATGCCGACCGGGTGAACGCCGACCGGCGCTGAGCCGGTCGAGACGATGCCGGCTCGGCGGCGACGGATCCCCGGGCTGGGCGATCCGGTGGGGCAGTGTCGCCCGACCGCTGGACAAGTGACCGGTCCACCGGCGAAGATCGCCCGGAACAGTTGCATCGGCGGGTCGCGACGCTGGCGGCCGCGGTCGTCCGGGAGACACGAGCGTGAGACAGCAGGCGAACTTCGGCAAACTCTTCCTCCGGCCCATCATCCTCCTGATCGTGGTGTTCGCGTTCGCGATCGGTTTCGTCGTCGGCTACGGCGAGTGGCTCCTCTCGGTGACCGATACGTCGATCGACCGCAACTCGTTCGCCCGGCGCGAGATCTGGGTCGCGATCATCCCCTCGGCGATCATCGTGATCGTCGCCGGGCTGATCGCCTACAGCCCGCCCGGCCGCTTCGGCTTCCTGGAGCGGCGGCAGATCATCGGCAAGGAGCCGATCTTCGCGCCGCCGCCGCCGGGCCTCGCGGCGGTGTCCCGCAGCGGGACCCTCGGAAACGTCCGCCAGGTCCAGCAGGGGTACACGCTGTTCTCGGGCGACGTCCCGATCGCCTACGTCATCGGGACGGTCCCCGCCCGGCGGGGCGAGGGCGGCTACCTGTACGCATCCGGCTTCGAGGGGAACGCGCGGCAGATCTGGGTCCCGATCGACGCGGTCCATGAGGTCTACCCGGACACCCGGTCGGCGTTCCTCCGGATGCGGGGGAACGACCCGGCCGCCTACGGCTGGACGACGATGCCCGAATCGATCAGGCCCGCCCGCGGTACCTGACCCGTTCCCGACGGGTCCGGTCGACCACGCGAGACACGACTCCGGCGCGGGTCCGGCTGGCGGGGGACCACCCTGTCCGCCAGCCCCGCGTTCCGCTATCCGGCGACGGGACGGTGCGGCAACGATGCCGCGACGTGGCTGGTGACCTGACTCGGTCCGGGCGTGACCTGGACCGTTCGGATCACCCGGCCAGTGAGGATCCATGGACATCCGGCTCATCCGTCACGCGACCCTGGTCGTCACGTTCGCGGGCCAGCGCCTGCTGGTCGACCCGATGCTCAGCCCGGAAGGGGCGATGGACCCGGTCGGCAACGCGACGCCCGAGACCCGCATCCCGATGCGCTCGCTCCCCGTCGACGATGAGGAGCTGACGGCGCTGCTGGACGGCATCGACGCCGTCCTCGTCACGCACACCCACCGCGACCACTGGGACGCGGTCGCCGCCGAGCGCATCCCGCACGACCGGACCATCTTCTGCCAGGCCGGGGACCGGGAGGCGATCGCCGGCGCCGGCTTCAGCGACGTGCGGCCCATCGACGACGCGGAGCGATTCGGTGAGATCGTGATCATCCGGACCGGTGGCCAGCACGGGACCGGCGAGATCGGCGCGGCGATGGGACCGGTCTCGGGGTTCGTGCTGGCGGCGTCCGCCGAGCCGACGCTCTACCTGGCCGGCGACACGGTCATGTGCCCGGAGGTCGTCGCGGCCGTCCGGGAGCACCGCCCGGCCGCGACGGTGGTCAACGCCGGAGCGGCCCGCTTCCTGACCGGCGAGCCGATCACGATGACGGCAACCGAGGTCGAGGCGGTCGCCGACCTCGAGCCGACGATGGCCGTCGTCGCGGTCCACATGGACACGGTCAACCACTGCCACCTGACCCGGAGCGCGCTCCGGGAGCACCTCGGCCAGTCCCCGGTCGGCTCGCAGGTCGTCGTCCCGCAGGACGGCGACCGGACCGTCTGGCTGGCCTGACCGGACGCCCCGGACTGCCGGGCATCGGGACCGGGACCGGGCGATGACGCCGCGGGAGTGGCACAATGACGGCCGGATGCGATGGCCGAGACAGCAAGGGACCGCCGGAATGACGACAGCACCGACCACGGGAACGACGACCGGCGTCACGACGACCCTGACCACCGATCTGACCGCCGCCGCCGAGGCATCGGTCGAGCGGGTGGCCGCGCTGACCGCCGAGGTCGCGCTGGTCGCGGCGCCGTCCAACCACGAGGGCGACCGGGCCCGGTTCGTCGCCGACCGGCTCCGAGCAATGGGGTACGAGCCGGAGATCGACGAGGTCGCCAACGTCATCGTCCGGCGCGGCAGCCGGGGCGGCCCGGCGATCCTGATGATGGCGCACACCGACACCGTCTTCCCCTTCGAGGTCCCGCTGCGGGCCGAGCGGGACGGCGACTGGCTGGCCGGGCCGGGTGTGGGCGACAACAGCACCTCGGTCGCGGCCGTCATGACCGCGCTGGCGATCCTCGACGAGCACGGGATCGAGACCCCAGCCGACCTGATCGTCGTGTTCAACGTCGGCGAGGAGGGGCTGGGTAACCTGCGCGGCTCCGTCGTCGCGACCGACCGGTTCGCCGGCGACGTCTCGGGCGTACTCGTCATCGACGGCAAGATCGGCCACGTCACCAACGGCGGTGTCGGGTCCAGCCGCTGGCGCGTCACCGTCTCTGGGCCTGGTGGCCACTCGTACATGCACTTCGGCCGGCCGAGCGCGATCCACGGGCTGGCGGAGATCATCTCCGGCATCGCGGCGATCCCGGTCCCGAGGGAGCCCAAGACGACGCTCAACGTCGGCATGGTCAGCGGCGGGACGTCGGTCAACACCATCGCCGCGACGGCCGACGCCATCGTCGACCTGCGCTCGGAGAGCGCCGAGTCGCTGGCGGAGCTGGTCGCCAGTGCCCGCGCCGTCGTCGAGCGCCTCGGGGAGGGCGGCCAGGGGCTGACGGCGGTGATCGAGGTCCTCGGTGAGCGCCCAGCCGGTGTGCTGCCGCTGGAGACGCCGATCGTCCAGCTCGCGGCCGATAGCGCCCGCATGCTCGGGTTCGACCCGCGGTTCAACATCTCCAGCACCGACGCCAACATCCCGATCTCCCGCGGCATCCCGGCCGTCTGCGTCGGGGTCTACGACGGCGAGGAGGCCCACACCGTCAACGAGCGGGTCTTCGTCCCGTCGCTACGGCTGGGTATGGTCCACCTGCTGGACATGATGATCCGGACCGGGACGCTGACGGCCTGACCAGCCGCCGATCGGTGAGCGTGCGGCACCACGAGGGACGACGATGCGCCTGGCCCGACTCGACCATCTCGTCCTGACGGTCGGCGATATCGACCGCAGCGTCACCTTCTACCGCGATGTGCTCGGGATGCAGGCCGTCACCTTCGACAACGGGCGCCACGCGCTCCGGTTCGGTGACCAGCAGATCAACCTGCACCGGTTCCACGAGGAGCACGCCCCGCACGCCCGGACACCGACGCCGGGCAGCGCCGACCTGTGCTTCCTCGTCGACACGCCCGCCGAGGAGATCGTCGCCGAGCTCACGACGCACGGCGTGGAGCGGGTGTCCGAGATCGTCGACCGGGTCGGGGCGGCCGGGGCGCTGCGGTCCGTCTACCTGCGGGATCCGGACGGCAACCTGATCGAGCTGAGCAACGCGGTGCCGGGTTAGCGACGGGCAGCACCAGAGATGCCCGGTGGCGGAGCAGACCCCGTCCCCCAGCCCGTCCCCGGCTCGGATCGTCGTCCCTCCTCACCGCCCGGAGAGGGGAGCAGCGCCACGCTCCGGATGGACGGTTCGGTCGGCGATCCTGAAGACCATGGACAGTGCGGTCATTTCCGGACTCGACCCGGCGTTGCCTGAAGCCGGGTGTGGCCGTGTAGGGCGCGCATTCGTCGTCTCCCGGCTGGGCGAGTAGGCTTCCCGATCGGCGTACAGGCCGGTGGGTCGGGGACGAGGGGGCGGGATGTCGCTGCGGACGGTCATCGCCACGCGCTATGTGACGCCGCTCCGCGAGGGCGGCTCGCTGCCGGCGATCGCCGAGGCGGACGACGACGGCATGTACGTCGTCAAGTTCCGTGGGGCGGCGCAGGGGCCGCGGGCGCTGGTCGCGGAGCTGGTCGCCGGCGAGATCGGCCGGGCGCTGGGGTTGCCCGTCCCCGAGATCGTGCTGGTCGAGATCGACGCCGAGTTCGGCCGGGCCGAGCCGCACCAGGAGATCCAGGAGATGCTGGGGCGCAGCACCGGGCTGAACCTCGGACTGGACTACCTGCCCGGGTCGCTGACCTTCGACCCGGTCGCGAAGTCGCCGCCGGACGCCGACCTCGCCGCCCGGATCGTCTGGTTCGATGCCCTCGTGACCAATGTCGACCGGACAGCCCGCAACACCAACCTGCTCCGCTGGCACCGCGACCTGTGGCTGATCGACCACGGCGCGGCGATGTACTTCCACCACACCTGGAACGACGTCGCGACCCAGGCCCGGACGCCATTCGCGCGGATCCAGGACCACGTCCTGCTGCCGTTCGCCGGGTCGATCTCCGTGGCTGACGCGGCGCC
>CADCWK010000223.1 GCA_902806375.1 uncultured Thermomicrobiales bacterium | reverse complement strand
GCGCTTGAGGGTGGTCAAATCGATATTGCCGCCGCTGAGGACGGCCGCGACGCGGGCACCGGGGGCGACGCCACACACGCCGGCGAGCACGGCCGCGACTCCGGCGACTCCGGCCGGCTCGCAGACAAGCTTGGTCCGCTGGAGCACGAGGATCAGGGCCTCGCGGATCTGGTCCTCGGTCACGAGCACGATGTCGTCGACCAGCCGGGTGATGACGCGAAAGGTCAGCGGCGCCGTCCGGGCGGCGGCGAGGCCGTCCGCCAGCGTCGCGATCCGGGGCAGCGGGACCGGGCCACCCGCGCGCAGCGCGGCGTAGACGGTCGGCGCCCCCTCCGGCTCGACCCCGATCACGCGGGTCCGCGGCTGGAGGGCCCTGGCGGCGACCGCGATCCCGGCCAGCAGCCCGCCACCGCCGGCGCCGGTGACGATCGCATCCAGCTCGGGCTGGTCCTCGAACAGTTCCAGCCCGAGCGTCCCCTGCCCGGCGATCGTGGCGTGGTCTCCGAAGGGATGGACGTAGTGAAGACCGTGCTCGACCCGGTAGGCATCCATCCGGGCCTCGATCTCGCCCATCGACGGGGCGAAGCGGACCTCGGCGCCGTAGCCGCGCATCGCCGCGACCTTGAGCGATGGCGCGGTCTCCGGCGCGAAGATGACGCAGCGGGCGCCGACCAGCGCCGCCGCCTGGGCCACCCCCTGGCCGTGGTTGCCGGCCGAGAAGGCGATGATGCCCCGGGATCGTTGCTCGGGCGTCAGCTGGAGCACGCTGTTCAGGGCCCCACGGATCTTGAACGAGCCGGTCCGCTGGAGGTTCTCGGCCTTGAGCCAGAGCTCGGTTCCCGACATCCCGCCGAGCGTCTTCGATGACAGCAGTGGAGTCCGGTGGATGTAGGGCGCGATCCGCTCGCGGGCGGCCAGCAGATCGTCAAGCGTGATCGGGAGTGGCCCGTCGTCGACGACCGGCGCGAGACGGCGCGATGTCGCTTCCACCTGGGTGGACGCCTTGCGGACATCGGCACTGGAGAAGCGGGTCGGCGGGGAGCCGTCGGACATGGGCTGCACGATCTCCTGCGTGACGGGCGATGAGCCGTGGAGCCGACGCGGCGGATCGGACGGTCCCGGCCAGGCATGGTGGCCACGTTCCGGATCGCTGCCAGTGTCCCGGCAGTATAAATGACCGGATCACGGCGACCCTGGCCGGTCCACTCGGGACAGCCGGACCTGGCGGTACCTCGATATCGCGGCCCTCGCGTGAGCCGGAAAGGTCAGCCGACGATGCCGCCCGTCACTCAGCCGCCCGTTCCATTGCCGCCGGTTCCCGCCGGGAGTCCGGTCCGACGTCGGGCGTTCGACCGCGAGACGCTGGACGAGATCGCGAGTGAACTCGGCCAGTCGCTGACCTGCGCTCCGTTCCGATTCCGGGGACAGCCAGTCTGGCGCCTCGCCATCCCCGTCGTCTCCGGTCCGGTCGTCCGTGGCGAAACCAGCGAACCGGTACCGGAGTTCGCTGATGGCGCAGTTGCCGTCCTGACATTCTGGCTGTCGCTGGGACGGGTCGACGTCTCCGCACCGGCAGTGAGCGTCGTCGCGACTGGCATCGTCGCGGTCGACCTCGTCCCGGGCGTCGAAGCGATCTTCCGCTACCTGGGCGGCAGCGTCACCGCCGCCCGTAACGGCCGGATCATGGTCCGAACAGGACCGTCTCCGGGAGGGGCAGCACTATCTGACTCCCCCGAGCCGGAGGGGTTTCAGGAAGATGAGTGATCATAACCAGTCAGGGCGATACGCACCGATCGCCCACGGGAGTGAGATGCTGGTCACCAGTGAGCCGGACATAGGCCATGCCGAGGGAATGACCTTACCCAGCCGGGTGGGCGGTGTCCCACCCGGCACCCCTGCACCGGTCACCGTCATGATCACGTGGAATGTCCTCGCCGGTCAGGAGCGGGCGTTCGAGGAGTGGGCCCACGGGATCACCGAGGCGGGCTACCGGTATCCTGGCCACCTCGGGTCCAACTGGTTCCGGCTGGGGGACGCGTCCCACCGGTACCGGACCGTCATCAGGTTCGCGAGTGACGACGCGCTGCGTGGCTGGATGGAGTCGGACGAGCGTCGGGACTGGATCCGGCGCGTGGAGGGGTACACCCGGCGCTCGGAGCAACGTCTCAGCGGCATGGAGACCTGGTTCACGCTCCCGGGGACGACAGCCCCGGCGCCGCCCCGCTGGAAGATGTTCCTCGTCACGGTCGTCTGCTCGTACGCCGTCAGCCTGACGGTCAACCTCGCCCTCGGAGACGTCCTCGCTGCGGTGCCCATCGGGGTCCGCGTGCTGATCTCGACAGTGATCCTGGTCGGTGCGCTGACCTGGCCGATCCTTCCCAATGTGACCCGTCTGCTCCGCCGGTTCCTCTACCCGCCCGAGGACCTGTAGCCACGGCAATGGCTCTGCCACATGACTCACCGGCGGCACCCCATGTCACCGGCGAGCCATGGCGATCTCGTCGATAACCGGCACTTGTGCACGATTGCTATCCTGTAAATGAATGTCACATAGTCGGATGAATCATCGGTGTCATGCCCGTGGGGCTGTAACCCCACGCAGGAGAGGGTCATGGATGACCAGACCTCCACCAATCGTCTCTTTCTTCAGGCTGTCGCCCCGGTCCCGTTCCCTGAACCGCGTCAGGGCATGCCGTGCCTGCCGGTTCCACTGACGAGCTTTGTCGGGCGGGAGCGGGAGGTCGCGGCTGTCGTTGAACTCATCCGTCGACCCGGCGTCCGGATGGTTACGCTGACCGGCCCGGGTGGCGTCGGCAAGACACGGATGGCCATCCGGGTAACAGACAAGGTCGCTCTCGCCTTTCCGGACGGCGTCTGCTTCATCGCCCTGGCCGCGGTTTCGGATCCGGATCTCGTACCGGCGACAATCGCCGTGGCGCTCGACATCCCCAGGACGGGTGATCGGTCAGATGAGACACGCATCGAGGGCTTTCTGCGGGATCGCCGGATGCTCCTGGTGCTGGACAACTTCGAGCACCTGGCGGGCGCCGGGTCCCTGCTTCCCGCCCTGCTGGCGGCGTGTCCGGATCTCTCGATCCTCGTGACCAGCCGGACGGTGCTCCATCTGTCCGGTGAGCACGTCGTTACCATCCCCCCACTCTCGTTGCCGGCGAACGATGCAGTGACCAATGGTCCCGGCCCGCTGGAGTCCGAGGCCGTCCGGCTCTTCGTCGAGCGGGCGCAGGCGGCCCGGAGCGACTTTACCCTGGCGTCGGCCGACATCCCGATCGCCGCCGCGATCTGCGCCCACCTCGACGGCTTGCCGCTCGGAATCGAGCTGGCCGCCGCCCAGGTCCGGTCCCTGCCCCCGTCGGCCCTCCTCGCGCAGATGGATCACCGGCTGGCGCTGCTCCAGGGAGGACCCAACGACCAGCCCCTCCGCCTGCGGACGATGCGGGCGGCGATCGCCTGGAGCTACGCGCTGCTGAGCGAGCAGGAACAGATCCTCCTACGCCGCCTGGCGGTCTTTCCGGGGAGCTTCACGCTGGAGGCCGCTGAAGCAGTCTGCAGGTCGGACGGACTGGTCGTTCCGATCCTGGACGGGATCCGGTCGCTGGTCGACCAGAGTCTGGTGCAGTGCGAGACCGCCGATCAGGGTGAACTGCGGTTCGGCATGCTGGTCACGATCCGTGTGTTCGGACTGGAGGAACTTGCTGAGCATGGCGAGGAGGCAGCGGTCCGGGACGCTCACGCCGACTGGTTTCTGGAGGCGGCAGGACGGGCCGCAGGGCAATGGTGTACGCCGGCGGAGCCCTTGGTGGTCCGATGGCTGGCCGCAGAGCACGACAACCTCCGGGCAGCTCTGGCGTGGCTGCAGGAAGCGGGACGGACGGTCGACTGCGTCCGACTCGTCGGTCACGTCTGGTATTTCTGGCATCTGCGTGGTCACTGGTCCGAAGCCCGAACTTGGCTGGACCGGGCAGTCGATTGGAGTGCCGGGTGGCGAACGCATGACCGGTTCAGAGTCCTGAACGGGACGGCGGCACTGCGGGCATGTCAGGGCGATGTCGCCATGGGGATGGGCTGTGACGAGGAAGCGCTGAGCATAGCCAAAGAACTTGGTGATGCAGCGGGCATCCTTCATTCGTACACCGGTCTTGGGATCGCTGCCTCGATGCTTGGGAACGCTGACGAGGCGATCCGGATACACAGCGAGGCGCTGGTCGCCCTCGACGGGTTCGGCGATTCGCTTCCCTGCCCGGAGATGTTCCGGGTCGTTCAACTGAACAATCTCAGCTTTTGCGCCCTGTCCAAGAGCGATTACGCACAGGCTGCCCGGTGGGCGGAGGACGCACGTGCTGCTCAACGGCTCTCGGGTTCTCAGATGGGGCTTGCCGACTCGCTATGGCTCCTGGCCCTCGCAGCTCAGGGTCAAGGGGACAATCACGGTGCTGCACGGTATTACCGGGAAAGCATGGACATTCCCCTGGAACTCCGGGAACCCCAGACAATTGCCGAGTCGCTGGATCGCATCGCTGTGCTCCTGTTCGAAGCTGGACATCTTCTGACAGCGATTCGTGTTGTGGGGATTGTCGTACAGTATTACGAGGATACCGGGATCGTCCCCTGGTCCGATCAGGACCTTGCCGACCGCGAGCGGGTGCTCTCAAGAGCCCGGGAACGGTTCGGTGAGACAGCCGTCGAGATGGCGCTGGCTGAGGGACGGGTCCTGTCCCCGGAGCAGGCGTTCGCCGAGGCCAGGCGGATGTTCGATGCCACGCCGTCAGCGTACCCCGAGAGCCGATCCGTCAATGACCCTGTCCACAAGGGCCTGACCCGGCGCGAGCGTGAGGTCCTGACTCTGCTGGTTGAGGGTCACTCGGACCGCGAGATCGCGTCGGCGCTGAGCATCGGACGACGGACGGTCGAGACGCACGTCTCCAGCCTGCTCAACAAGATGGGCCT
>CADCWK010000222.1 GCA_902806375.1 uncultured Thermomicrobiales bacterium | reverse complement strand
CGACCCAACCACGGGTCTCCTGCGGGATCGCGTTGCCGGCCACGAGCTCGGCGCGCTGGCGCCCCTCTTCGTACCGGAGCGCGCGCTCGACCGCCCGGAAGGAGTTCATGTTCTTGATCTCGACCTTGGCGCCGAGGGCCTGCTCCCCGCGGACGCGGACCGAGACGTTGGCGTCGCAGCGGAAGGCACCGTCCTCCATGTTGCCGGTCGAGGCGCCGATGTAACGGAGCGTCTGACGGAGCGCGATCAGGTAGGCGGCGGCCTCCTCGGGGCTGCGCAGGTCTGGCTCCCCGACGATCTCCATCAGCGGGACACCCGACCGGTTGAGGTCGACGTAGCTCGCCTCCGCGCCCGACGCATCGACGTGGTGCACCAGCCGGCCGGTATCTTCCTCGACGTGGACCCGGGTGATCCCACACGTCCGCTCGATGCCTCCGACCTCGAACGTGATCCGCCCGTCGACGCAGAGCGGCATGTCGTACTGCGAGATCTGGTAGCCCTTCGGCAGGTCCGGGTAGACGTAGTTCTTCCGGTCCAGCTTGTTGTGCGCCGGGATCGTGCAGCCCAGGGCCAGACCGGTCCGGATGCCCAACTCGACGGCCAGCGCGTTCATGACGGGCATCGCGCCGGGCAGGCCGAGGCAGGTCGGGCAGTTGTGCGTGTTTGGGGCAGCCCCGGCGTAGTCGGCCGCGCAGGAGCAGTACATCTTGCTCTGGGTCAGGAGCTGGGAATGGACCTCGAGGCCGATGACCGTCTCATAGTCGACGGCCGACGCGACGGCCGGGGTCTCGGTAGGTGCCAGTGTCACGCTCGGCCTCGGATCCAGCGGGTCCGGACCCGTCGCACTGACGCCCGGATGCCCGCAATCGGGGAGAAAAACAGGTCTGAGTCTACCATGTGACCTCTCCCGTTCCGATCGCTCCCCGGTGTGCCGCTAGCCGGTGGAGCCCGGTGTGACGGGACGACGGCACGGATTCCGGTGGTCGCGCGCTCGCCACAGACCGTGCGGGCTGGCGGGGCCGACGGGCACGATAATCGCGCGATCCCGGGTGTCCATGGGTACGCCCCGCGGGCCAGCATCGATGCCGGTTCGGGGCCGCCCGACAGGGTCCCTATGCTAGACTTTCACCCAGATTGTGCCGTTTCTCACAAACGGTGAGTGCTCGACACGGCAGCCGCTGCCCCGCCAGATCCGGGACTGGACACGGTCCGGCCAGCCGGCCCCGGATACCCCAACCGCCTCTCTCCATTAGTGAAGGTTTCGCGAACCGATGGTAGCGACCCAGCCCACGGTCACGATGGTGACGGGCAAGATCAACGACATCGACGTCACCGTGCCGGCCGGGACCAACCTCCTCGACGCGGCCCGCCAGGTCGGCGTCGAGATTCCCAACCTCTGCTTCCAGCCCAAGCTCCGCGCCTGGGGCTCCTGCCGCATCTGCACCGTCGAGGTGCTCGGCAGCCGCGGCGGCCTGATCGAGGGCTGCGCCACCCCGCTGACCGAGGGCATGGAGGTCCGCACCCACACCCCGGAGGTCGAGCAGGCCCGCCAGTTCATCCTGCAGATGTACCTGATCGACCACGCGCTCGACTGCCCCACCTGCGACGCCTCCGGCCAGTGTTACCTGCAGGACAACACCTACCTGCACAACATCAACGCCAACCCGTATCGCCGCCCGAAGATGGCGCACAGCTACGAGCACCTGAGTTCCACCATCGACTACAAGTGGGACCGCTGCATCATGTGCGTCCGCTGCACCCGCGTCTGCGACGAGGTCATCGGCGTCACCGCGATCGAGTCGGCCAACCGCGGGCTGGAGGCGACCATCACGCCGGCCTTCGGGATCGACCTGTCCGAGACGACCTGCACCAATTGCGGCATGTGCATCGCCGCCTGCCCCGTCGGCGCGCTCACCGACCGCCACTTCGCCCACCACCCGTGGGAAGTCGACACCACCGAGACGATCTGCGGCGGCTGCGACGGTGGCTGCACCATCAATCTCGAGACCAACCGCGGTGTGGTCCGCCGGGCCTCCCACCTCTGGGACCGCGGTGTCAACTTCGGCTACACCTGCCAGTTCGGCAAGTGGGGCCACGAGCACCTCCAGTCACCGGACCGCCTCACGAGCCCGATGGTCCGCGACGAGGCCGGAGAGTGGATGCCGACCGACTGGGACGACGCGATCGAGCGGGTCGTCGCCGGCCTGGAGCACTACCAGGGTGACCGGTTCGCCGCCCTGGCCAGTCCGGACCACACGACGGAGGAGGCGTACCTCCTCCAGCAGTTCACCCGCGCGGTGATGGGCACCAACAACATCGACATGTACTCGTCTCCGGCACAGCAGGCGGTCGCGATCGCCACCGAGGTCGCCCTTGGGACCGACGTCAGTGGCACGAACAGCCTGCAGGAGCTGTTCACCGACGTGAAGTCGGCGCTGCTCGTCGGGCCGGACATCAACAAGACCACACCCATCGCGGCCTACTGGCTCAACCACGCCCGGATCTACCGCGAGGCGAAGCTGGTCATCGTCAGTACCGACCGCTCGACCATGACGGACCGGGCCGACGTCTGGCTGAAGCCGATCCCGGGTCACACGGCCGATGTCCTGCTCGGCATCGCGGCCATCATCGCCGCCGAGGGCTGGACCGCCGGCGACGCCCCGTCCGCCAAGCACATCGACCCGAGGCTGGTCGCCGAGGCGGCCGGGGTCGACCTCGACCTCATGCGGAAGGCCGCCCGGATCTACGCCTTCGGCGGGACCGGCACGACGAAGCAGCCCAGCGTGATCTACCAGACGGCCGCCCGCGCCGGCGCCCCGACAAAGATTGGTGGCGGCTACGTCGAACGGTTCAGCTCCGACGCGATCGGCGATCTCACCGACGATCCGGCCGCGATCGCGGCCGCCTGCGGCCTGCTGGCGTCCATGACGGGGAATCTCGGCGTCGCCGGTGGCGGCGTGATGTCGCCCCGCGGAGGTGCCAACACCCAGGGCCTGAATGACGCTGGCGCGCGGCCGACCGGCCTGCCCGGGGGCCACGCCGTCAGCGACGAGTCGGCTCGCGCACGCTTCGAGCAGGCATGGGCGCCGCGCTGGGCCGAGCGGGCCAATACCCGGAACGGGTTCGTCCCGGTCCGGCAGCTTCCCGCGCGACCGGGCATCCCGGCCGCGGACCTGCCGGCCGCGATCGCGCGCGGCGACGTCCGGGCCCTCTACATCGAAGGGACGCTGGACGGCGGGAACGAGGCGCTCGATCCACGGCTGATGGCTGCCCTGCCGAAGCTTGAGTTGCTCATCGTCGCCGACATCTTCGCGTCGCCGCTCACCGACCTCGCCCACATCGTCCTGCCCGTGACGACCTCGATCGAGAAGGACGGCAGCTTCACGAACTTCGACCGGACCGTCCAGCGGGTCCGGAGTGCGGTCCCGGCCCCCGGCGAGGCCCGTTCGCCGTTCGACATCATCCAGCTGATCGCCCGGCGGTTCGGTTACGCCATGTCCTACCGCCACCCGAGCCAGGTCATGGCCGAGTTCGCCCAGTTGACGGACCTCTACAGCGGGATCGCCTACGCCCGCCTGGAGCGCGGCGGGATGACCGTCCCTCCGGCTGGCCGCGTCGGGGTCGGACTGACCGTCCTGCCGCTGGCGAATGATTCCCCGACCACACCGCGCGCCCTCCAGCCACGGGCGATCCCGTCCTGACCGATCATTCCACCGTCATCGCCGGCGGCCGTCCCGCCGCCGGCAACAGGGAAGACAGGAACCATGTTCGACGAAGTCAAGGGCTTCGGCGTCACGCTCAAGCGGCTGATGATGCCCAAGCTCGTCATCCAGTACCCCGAGGAGAAGCGGCCGATGGCCGACCGCTACCGCGGGTTGCCGTCCCTCCGGGCCGACCCCGAGACCGGTGAGGCCCTCTGCGTCGCCTGCGGCCTCTGCGCCCGGATCTGCCCGACCTCCTGCCTGGAGATGCACGTCGTGCCGTCCGAGGAGGGTGACCGCGAGCTGGGGGAGTTCATCCTTCGCTCCGGGCGTTGCCTGTTCTGCGGGCTCTGCGCCCAGGTCTGCCCGGTCGACGCGATCACCATGAGCCGGGAGTACGAACTCTCCGTCATGGAGCGCGACGGCCTGATCTACAGCAAGACGGAGTTGGCCGCGATCGGTGCGCAGATCCCGTCGTGGTGGGACACCGGCACCAACCCGGACACCGATAGCCGCCGCCCCGAGGGCGGTCGCTACGATCGGTTCCGGGATCACGCGACCGGCTACCGGTACGAGTAGACGCGCCATGGAGCGATGAGCGACGCCCGTCCCGGACTATCCAGCTGGGACGGGCGTCGCTCGTTTTCCTTATCGCAACAGCGGTAGCATGGAATCGGGAAGGCCACCGCATGAGGCTGGACTCCGTTCGCCAAGCGCTTAGGAGACGCGACGACCACGGCACCTGGATTACGGATCAGGTCCTTGGTTGTCCGTACCCGCGGGACGCGTCCAGCCTCGCGCGTCTCGGCTCGACAGGCGTGACGGTCGTCGTAAACCTGCACCGGCGCCGGCACGACCCGGCCGACCTAACTCGCTACGGTCTTACCGAGATACATCTTCCCGTCCGGGATTTCACCGCCCCCTCTCCGCAACAACTCGACGACGGCGTCGAGGCCATTCAAGAGGCAGTGGCAGGCGGTGGCCGCGTGGCGGTCCATTGTGGAGGGGGTCTGGGGCGGACGGGAACGCTGCTCGCCTGCCTGCTGGTCGATCAGGGACTTCCCGCTGATGACGCCATTGACAAGCTGCGAACTCTTCGGCCCAGGTCCGTCGAAACTGCCGGACAGGTCCGTGCGGTAAAGGCGTACGAGAGCCGGCACCGTACGGGATGACTGGGTGCCCCGGCACCGCGATCCCCGTGGTCAAGCTTCTCACGGTGGCTAAGCCTCGCCGTGACCGCGCCGCCTTGGAGCGTCACCGTTCG
>CADCWK010000221.1 GCA_902806375.1 uncultured Thermomicrobiales bacterium | reverse complement strand
GACTAGGGACGCCATCAGCAACAGCCCGGGCGCGGCACTGGGATCGTCGACCAGCGCCCCGACCGGGATGGCGACGAGCACGACCGCCAGGGCGAGCATCGAGGGCCGGAGGACGGGCAGCAGCCCGACCAGCGCCATGAGCGCGACGACGCCGATCACCGGGCTGAGGGCGAGGCACGCGCCGTACCCGGTCGCCAGCCCCTTCCCACCCTGGAACCGGAGCCAGACGGGCCAGAGATGCCCGGCGATCACCGCGACGCCGGCGCCGGACACCGCCCACGCGTGGTCCGTCAGGGCTCCGGCCAGCGTGACCGCGAGCCAGCCCTTGCCGAGGTCGAGCAGGAAGACGGCGGCGAAGCCCGGCCGGCCGAGCAGCCGGGCGACGTTGGTCGCGCCGGTGCTGCCGCTGCCCGCCCGGCGCAGATCCTGGCCGGTCCGGAGCCGGACGAGCAGGTACCCGACCGGGACCGATCCGAGGGCGTACCCGAGCACGATCACGATCACGTCGGATGGCGTCATCGACACCTCCCCGGCCCCGCGGCACCTGGCCCGGGATACGCTTCGCCGTCCGGCCGCCAACCGGCCAACCCCACGGCACCATCCGATCCAGTCGAGAGTCGCCCTACTGTACGCGGACCGGACCTGATCCGGCGATCCGACCGTCGCAGCGGCACGAGGAGAACGAGAAGCACATGGACGTTTCGATCATCGGCGGTTCCGGCTACGCGGGCGGCGAGCTCATCCGGCTCCTGCTCGGTCACCCGGAAGTCACGATCAGGCAGGTGACGTCGGAGCGCTACGCCGGCAAGTTCGTCCGGCTGGTCCACCCGAACCTCCGCAAGCGGACCGAGCTGAAGTTCAGCCCCTCGGCCGACCTCGAGCCGTGCGACGTGCTGTTCCTCGCGCTACCGCACGGCGTCGCGATGCGGAAGATGCCGGAGCTCCAGGACAAGGCGAAGGTCATCATCGACCTCAGCGCCGACTACCGGCTCCGGAACCCGGAGGATTACGTCACCTGGTACGGCCACGCCCACTCCGCCCCGGACGACATCGCCGCCTTCACCGTCGGCATCCCCGAGCTGCACCGGGAGGAGATCGCCCTCTCCGACCGGATCGCCTGCGCCGGCTGCATGGCGACCACCTCGATCCTCGGGCTCTACCCGCTCTACCGGGCCGGCGTGGTCGACACCTCGATCCCGGTCTTCATCGAGGCCAAGACCGGATCGTCCGGGTCCGGCGGCGAGCCCAGTCTCGCGTCCCATCACCCCGAGCGCAGCGGTGCGATGCGGTCGTTCAAGCCGACCGGCCACCGCCACTCGGCCGAGATCATCCAGGAGCTGACCTTCGACGGCGTCACCCCGCCGGTCAGCTTCTCCGCGACCTCTATCGAGGCCGTCCGCGGCATCCTCGCGACGTCACACGTCACCCTGAGGGAGCCCCTGACCGACCGGGACATCTGGCAGATCTACCGCCCGGCGTTCAGGGACGAGCCGTTCATGCGGCTGGTCAAAGAGGCGAGCGGCGTCTATCGCTACCCGGAACCCAAGCTCCTGTCGGGCAGCAACTTCTGCGACGTCGGCTTCGAGCGCGACCCGCACAGCAACCGGCTGGTGGTCATGGCCGCGACCGACAACCTCATGAAGGGCGCGTCCGGCCAGGGCGTCCAGTGCATGAACGTCCGCTGCGGGTTCCCCGAGGAGACGGCCCTGGAGTTCACTGGCCTCCACCCGATCTAGTGGTCTGTCAACACTTATCTGTGGTGATCCCAGGTCTCCCCTCCCTGGGACCCGTCGCAGCCGAACGTCGGCTTCAGTCGACGTGAGCGCGACGGGGAGCCGGGGTGGGGCCGGGGGAGGGGTCTGCTCCGGGGCAGTGATTCAGCCGTCACAATCCGCTAGAAGGTGGGCGTGGCAAGCGTCGTGAGACGGGAACACCAACGGCATCCGCCGGGCAATGAGAGGGTCCAGACATGACCGACCAGACACACGACGAGACGTCCAGCCGGGTCGCGGCGCTGGCCGACGAGTTCCCGGGTTACCAGTTCTCGTATACCGACGACGGCGACAGCCAGTCCGCTCCGGGCGAGACGGGTAGTGGGCGCTACCGGATCGTCGCCCAGGAAGCCGAATCGTGGTCGGGCGGCGGTGGAACGTCGGCGGCTGGCGACAGCGTGGATGCGGCCATCGAGGCGATCCGGTCGGCAATGCGAAGCGGCAGGGCCTGAGCGCCGCCCGGTCACCGATCCCCTGGGGGCCGGAACAGCGCGCGGCCGATGGCGACGCCTGCCAGCAGCGCCGCCATCGGTGCCGGCACAAGCCACACGATGGCCATCGACTGGGCGGTGTCAGCCAACCGGTCGTCGCCCGCCCCGGCCGGCAGGTCGTAGGACATGGCTATGCCATAGAACGAGATTGGGACCGTCGCCAGTCCGATGACGACGGGGAGCATGCTCGCCACGACCATGCTCCCCGTAC
Source organism: uncultured Thermomicrobiales bacterium (assembly GCA_902806375.1). Taxonomy (GTDB): domain Bacteria; phylum Chloroflexota; class Chloroflexia; order Thermomicrobiales; family UBA6265; genus CADCWK01. Next base: position 23,529 of record CADCWK010000221.1, on the reverse strand, counting down.
CGGACCGGGCGACGGCGAGGCCGATCAGGGCAAAGGGCGCGGCGACGGCCAGACCGGCCACGACCGCGAGGACGATCTCGGACGATTCCGGGAATCGGAGGTCACGGACCACTCCCCCGCTCGTCGGGCCGCCGGCCCGGCCGCCGAGACCGAACCGGGCGATCAAGGGGAGCGCGACGAGGCCGACCGACACGAGCAGCCACAGGAAACCGGTGAGCACCGAGAACGCCCGACCCGGTCGCGGGAACAGCGCCTCGACGCCACGCAGCGCGAGCAGGGCAACTGGCACGGCGAGCGCCACCCCGGCTGCGAGCACGCGCCGCGTCTCCCGGTTGGCGAGGATGTCGATCTCGAGCAGGAACAGGACGGCCACCGCGGCGCACGGGACGACCAGCGCGACCGTAAGCAGATCCGGTATCCCGTCCGCCGAACCCGGGGGGTCGACCGCCACCCGGGCCGGCTCGCCCAACGTCCTCGTCATTCGTCCTCCTCCCCCGCTGCCCAACCCCTGGTTCCCGCGGCGATCCGGCCGGTGCGACCGGTCGGGGAGAAGGGCCGCGGAGCCGGTGACCTTCCGCGCGACTGCGGGAAGGCTATCCTTCCGGGACGCCGCCGGCGATAGGTCATCCGGCACGGGCGGGGCCCAGATTCTGGAGAACAGCGGTGATCATCATCAAGATCGGCGGCGGCGCGGCGATCGGCGAGGCGGCGTTCCGGAACTTCGCCACCGACCTCAGGGATCTCCTGGACGCTGGCCGGACCGCCGTGGTCATCCATGGCGCCAACGCCGCCTTCAGCCAGCTCAGCCGCCAGCTCGACCTGCCGCCCGTGATGGTCACGTCGTCTTCTGGACGCGTCTCCCGCTATACCGACGCCGCGACGATGGACGCGATGCTGATGACCTACTGCGGCAAGGTCAACAAGACGCTCGTCGGGATCATGCGGGCCGCCGGAGTCGACGCCGTCGGGCTGAGCGGGCTCGACGGGGGGATCGCCATCGGGCGGCGCAAGCCGGTCCTGCGGGGGACGGTCGATGGCAAGGCGCGGATCTTCCGGGACGACCACGCCGGGACGATCGCCCAGGTCGACGTCCGGCTGATCCGGCTGCTGCTCGGCAACGGCTACCTGCCCATCCTGACGCCGCCGGCGCTCGGTGAGGAGGGGGTGCCGATCAACGTCGACGGCGACAAGCTGGCCCTGGCCCTGGCCGCGGAACTCGGCGCCGAGGCGCTGCTGTTCTTCTCCGACACGCCCGGCCTGCTGCGTGACGTGCGGGACGAGACCAGCCTCGTCCGGGAGATCGACGCCGCCGCGCCCGAGAGCGCGCTCGCCGCCGCGTCCGGCCGGATGGTCGTCAAGGTGGAGGCGGCGCTCGGCGCGATCGCGCAGGGGGTCGGCGAGGTCGTCTTCAGCGACGCCCGGGCCGAGCGACCGGTGAGCCGCGCCCTCAGCGGCGAGGGGACCGTCGTGCGCTCCACGATGACGGCGGCGCCCTCGCAGTTCTGACGGGACGATCGGACCGACGCGGGCATGACCACGGGCCGGATCGAGGTCGATCCGGCCCGTGGTCATGCTGGTCTGATGGACGTTTGGTAGCGAGCTACGCCGTCTGCGGGTCCATCCGGCCGTTCGGCTCGTAGCTCCCCGGGTCCGGACGCGGCGCCGGGCGGGCGAACGCGGACAGGGCCGCCGCCAGCCGACCGGCGAAGCTGGGCCGTGGTGCCGGGGACGCCAGGACTGGCGTGGCCGGCCGTGGGCGACCGATCCCCCCGGCGGCCCGCGTCACACGGACCCGGTCCGGCTCCGGCAGCCAGCCGGTCCGGGTGGCCCACTGCGAGGCGGAGAGGGCGTCGAGCGCCTGCCGGTGCGTGGCCGTGCCGCGGCCCACCGGGGCTGGACAGCCGACCGTCGGCATCGGCGCGGCCAGGTAGCCGATCACCGGCTCCGACGTGGTCGGGAGACTGGCTCGCCGCTGCCGGAGAGCGGGGGAAATGTCAGCGCCGGTGCTGGCGACCCGGGCAGCGTAGAGCGACACGATGTCCCGGGCGACGGGGACGTGTGGGGCGATGACTCGCGGGACGTGAGCGGCGGGCTCCCTGGTGGCCGGAGCAGCATCGGTTCTCGCATCGACATCGATCATGCGCGACATCTCCCTGGGTCGGTGAGCGGCCGACCGGCAGCACGGAACGTTTCCCGACGAGGCACGGACGGCGTCGGCGAATGCGTCTACGGGAGTCTTTCGAGCGGTGTACGTACGACACTACAGAGCGTACACGAGGGCCGATCCGGTGACAAGACGACAACATTTCCAACCGGGAAAGACCTCCCGGCGACGCTCGCCCGTCTGGGAGCGAGCGGTCGCGCCTGTCTGCTCCACCCATTGACGGACGACGGCCGTGGACCGTACGATGCCGGGAATTTTCCGTCGAATCCGGGGCACATCCCGAGCGAGAGACAGCCATGAACCAGGCGATCCGTCGCGATCCGGTGCCCCCCGATACCCGCCTCCCCGTCGTGGGCCGTCGACTGGCGGCCAGGGCGACGGCGTTCCAGGCGTCACCCTGGTCGGTACCCGCCGATCTCGACCATCGCCATGCCTCGCCGATCTCCCTGAGCAGTGGTGCGCCCAGCGAGTCCCTGATCCCTGTCGAGCGTCTGACCGACGCGGCCAGCCGGGTCTGGGCCGAACCCAACCAGTGGGCCTACGGCGGCACCGCCGGGTACTACCCGCTCCGCGAGTGGCTGGCCCACTGGCTCGGTGAGCGGTCGATCGTCACGGAGCCGGACCACATCGTCCTGACGACCGGCAGTCAGCAGGGGATCGACCTCGCGGCCCGGGTCTTCCTGGACCCCGGCGATACCGTCATCGTCGAGGGACCGACGTACATCGGCGCGCTCCAGGTCTTCGATTCCTACGGCGCCACCTACCTCGTCGCGCCCATGGACGACGACGGACTCGATCCCGACGCGCTGGAGCGCCTGCTGGCCGACCGGACGGCCCGGGGTCTGGCCGCTCCCCGGCTGCTCTACACCGTCCCGACCTTCCAGAACCCGACCGGTCGCCTGATGAGCGCCGGACGACGACAGGCGCTCGTCGCCCTCGCCCGGCGTCACGGCATCGTGGTCGTCGAGGACGACCCCTACGGCGAGCTGTACTTCGAGGACGCCCCGCCGCCGGCGCTCCGGGCGCTCGATCCCGACGTGATCTCGCTGGGCACGTTCTCCAAGACCCTCGCCCCGGCCCTCCGGCAGGGCTGGATGGTGTTGCCGCCGGACCTCGCCGAGGTCATGGCCAATGCCCGGGAAGTGAACGACGTGATGGGCGACCGGATCTCCCAGCGCGTGATCGCCTACACCGTCAACGGGTTCCTCGACGAGCACGTCGCCTGGCTCCGGGACCAGTACCGCGGGCGCCGGGACCGCCTGGTCGCCGCCCTCGGCGACGGGCTCCCCGCCAGTGTCCGCCTGGGACGGCCAGCGGGTGGGTTCTTCCTCTGGGCCGACCTCCCGGACGGCATGGACGCCGTCGACCTGATGCCCGACGCCGCCGACCACGGTGTGCTCTTCCTCCCCGGTAGCTGGTTCTACCCGGACCGGCGCCCGGATACCGGCATCCGGCTGAGTTTCTCCAACGTCCCACCCGAGTATCTCGACGAGGGGGCCCGCCGGCTGACCTCCGCCATCGCCGCGTCACTGGCCGTCGGGGCCGCGGACCGCTAGGATCATCCGGGCCAGCGGCAGGTGCCGTGCCGGCCCCGATGACTCGATCGTCACGACCCCTGGACTCCCCATGGATGCACTCGGCGATTTCCTCTCGTCCATCGACGCCCCGGTCTGGTGGCTGATCGGTCTGGCCCTCGCTACGATCCTGACGCTGCAGGCCGTCGAGACCGCCGTCGAAGGGGCCTGGCCGCACCAGCGCCGCCTCGGGCGGACATCGATGTCGGCCCGCAGTGGGCAGGGTGCCTGGGCGGTCGTCGCGCTGCTCCTCCTGATCGCCCTACTCCTCGCGATCCTCAGCCTGTCCGTCGTCGCCTGGCGGGACCTGGAACTCGGGACCAGCCAGATCGTCGGTGCCGGGCTGGTCGGCGTGGCATGGGTCCTGTTCCTGCTCTCGACGACCGACCGGATCGCGCCCGGTCGCTACCTGCGTGGTCTCGGCGCCGCCGGGCCCGTGGCGATCGGGATCCTGCTGCTGGCCGGCGGCGTTCTGCTCCTCGTCACCTTCCTCGACATCCTGCCCCCGCTGGAGGAGGTCCGGGACGCGCTACCCATCTAGGAACACCGACCGCCAGCGGCTATGGTGCGTGTGCAGGGCGACGGGACCGCCCACCTGGGCGCATGGGCCCGGTCAGTGGAGAGAGGAGGTGTCATGACGATCAGCGACCCGTCCGCGCCTCATGAGACCGGGTCCGCGCCCGATGCCTCCCAGTTGACCCCCGAAGCCCCCGACGGGGCGACCACCGGGCACGCCCTGGCGACGCTTCCCGAGCGGCAGATGGCCTCCCATCCCTCCCGCCGGGTCGCCGCCGCTGCGACCGCGGCCCGCCAGCTCGCTCGGGTGACCGGCGACGCCCTCACCAGCGAGCGGACGAAGTCGGTGGTCCGGACGACCGGCCGGGTCGGTGGCGAGGTGGTCGTGACCGGAGCCCGGCTGACCGGCTCGGCACTGGTCGGCGGGGCACGGGGCGTCTCCTGGGCCGCCCACCGCTTCCTGCCGATCGACCAACCCCTGCTCCGCCAGCCGACGTTCCGGACGTTCTGGCTGTCGCGACTGTTCGTCCAGCTGGCCCAGGGGGCGATGCTGTACGCCCTGCTCATCCTCATCGTCGACCTGACGTCGTCGTCGTTCTACACGGCGCTGTTCGTCAACTGCTCGATCCTGCCGGCGATCATCTTCGGCATCCCGGGCGGGATCGTCTCTGACAGCCTGCCGCGCCGCCCGATGATGGTCGGGCTCAACTGCGCCCGGTTCGCGCTGGTCGCGACGGCCGTCTTCGTCGCCCCGTCGCTCTCGACCGTCTTCGCCCTGACCCTCGGGCTCTGGGTGATCCACCAGTTCTACTCGCCGATCGAGAGCACCGTCGTCGCCTCGCTGGTGCCGCCGGAGCGCTTCTCCAACGCCCAGGCGCTGCACAACCTCGCGCTGACGATCGCCCAGGCCCTGGGGCTGGTCCTGATGGCGCCCCTGATCCTGCGGTTCTTCGACATCAGCGTGCTGTTCGCGATCTGTGCCTCGCTCTTCATCGCCGCCGCCGGTTTCGCCGCGCTGCTGCCCCGGCTCGACGAGCACCTCAGCGACACCGACATGGTCCCCGAGACCGTCAATGCCGATCCCGGCGTGACCCGGCAGCCGGCGCGCTTCGGCGACCGACGGCCGGGTTCCGTGACATCGTCGTTCCAGTGGTTCCTGAGCGGCTGGCGCGTCGTCAGCCGGGACCGGATCGCCCTCGGGGCTGTCCTCGACGACATGCTGGTCGGTCTCGGGCTGGCGTCACTGGTCGTCATCATGCCGCTCTACCTCGAGGCGGTCCTCAACACCGCCCAGGAGAACACGACGTTCGTCTTCGCGCCGGCCGCGCTCGGGTTGGTGATCGGTCTCCGGGCGGCTCCGGCCCTCAACCAGATCCTGGAGAACCGCTACATCGCGACCCTGGGGCTGGTCCTGTTCGCCGTCACCGTCATCTCGCTCGGCTTCGTCCAGCGCATCACCGACCTGGTGACCGACACCCTGCGGCTGCCCCTGGACGGGTTCAGCGACGCGGTCGGCGTCTCGGCCCTGGTCCTGGTCGTCATGGTGATGTCGGTCCCGGCCGGCTTCGCGTCGGCCCTGGTCGGCGTCTCGGCCCGGTCCGTGCTCCTCAGCCGGGTCAGGCCCAGTGCCCGCGGCCAGGTGATCGCTTCCCAGAACCTGTTCCAGAGCCTGGCCACGCTGCTCCCGACCTTCGCCGTCGGCATCTTCGCCGACATCATCGGCGTCCGCGCCATGGCGATCGCGATCGGGCTGGTGCTCCTGATCGGCGCGTCGGTGGCCCACCTGACCTTCTCGGCGTCCCGGCCCCGGCCGGCCGTCGGCTAGCGCCACGACGACCTACTAGGCGGCCGCGACCCGACCGGATCAGCACCACGCCGCCCGCGCGCGACGCGGGAGGGTCCCTCCCCTGATCGACCCCAAAGACCATCGATATGACAGACCATGGAGACCGGATGACGCTACCCCCCACCGACCAACCAGACGGGCTCCCGGAGCGGCAGTCCCCCGCCGGTGCCGACGCACCAGGGGCCGACGCGGAGGCCGGCACGTGGCACCGCCTGCTCCCGCGCTTCGTCGCCGGGCTGGTCCTCGCCCTGGTCGTGTTCACCGCGCTCGCCCTGTTCGCGGACCTGCGCGAACTCGGGGACGCGCTGGCCACCTTCGACTGGTGGCTGACGGTCCCGATCGTCGGGCTGACGCTGCTCAACTACGGGCTCCGCTTCGCCAAGTGGCAGCTCTACCTCGACCGGATCGGCGTCCGGGGCCTCCCGCCCCGGCTGAGCGCGCTCGCCTTCCTGTCGGCCTTCAGCATGTCGATCACCCCCGGCAAGGTCGGCGAGATCATCAAGGCCGTCTACGTCCGCCGCCTCACCGGCACTCCGGTCAGCCGGGTGGCGGCGGTGATCGCGGCCGAGCGGCTGACCGACGGGCTCGCCATGCTGGGGCTGGCGGCGATCGGCCTGACGCAGTTCAGCTACGGACGCCCGCTCCTCGGGCTGGCCGCCGCGGCCGGGATCGGCGTCGTCGTCCTGCTCCGCCGGCCGGCCCTGCTCCACCGCCTCGTCGCGCTGCTGGGTCGCCTGCCGGTCGTGGGACCGGTCGTCGCCCGGTTGGCCCACCATGTCGAGCACTTCCTCGACGCGTCGAACACGCTCTACGCCCCGCGGCTGGTAGCCGGGTCCGTCCTGCTCGGGATGCTGTCCTGGTTCGCGGAGTGTGTCGCGCTGTTCATCGTCCTGGTCGGGTTGGGCCAGGAGGCGAGCTGGCACCTGCTGCTGGTCGCGACCTTCGTGCTGTCGGTCTCGTCAGTCTTCGGAGCCCTGTCGTTCCTCCCTGGCGGGCTCGGCATCGCTGAGGCCAGCATCACCGCGATGCTGATCCTCCTCGTCACCGACCCGGCCTTCACCAGGGGGGACGCCGCGGCGGCGACGATCCTGATCCGGTTCGCGACCCTCTGGTTCTCGGTCCTGCTCGGACTGGGCGCGGTCGTGCTCTTGCAACGGTCCCTGCGTGGCCGGAAGGACATCCCGGCGGTGACCGTCGGGACCGCATCGTCCGCGACCGGCCCCACCTGACCCAGCTGAGCCCGCTGACCCGGGCGCAGCACGACCCGGCCCCCTGCCAGACAATCCCGTACCCCGAAAGGACCCTCCCCCGGTGACTGTCCCCTCCCAGACGAGTACGTCCCACGAGCCGAAGCGCGTCCTCATCACCGGCGGGGCCGGTTTCCTCGGGATCAACCTCGCCCGCTTCCTGCACGGTCACGGTGTGGAGGTGGTCACCCTCGACCTCGCCCCGTTCGACTACCCCGACCTCCGGGACCAGGTCACGTCCATCACCGGCGATATCCGCGACCCGGCCGCCGTGGCGACGGCCATGGCCGGCTGCGACGCCGTCGTCCACACCGCCGCCGCCCTGCCGCTCTACAGCCCGGAGGACATCTACACCACCGACGTCGAGGGGACGCGCCTGGTCCTGCGGACGGCCCGAGAGCAGGGCATCCGGCGCGTCGTCCATGTCTCGTCGACGGCCGTCTACGGCATCCCGGACCACCACCCGCTGCTGGAGGACGACAAGCTGGAGGGGGTCGGACCCTATGGGCAGGCCAAGATCCAGGCCGAGATCGTCTGCCTGGAGGAGCGCGCCCGTGGGCTGGTCGTGCCGATCCTGCGGCCGAAGAGCTTCGTCGGCCCCGAGCGGCTCGGTGTCTTCGCGCTGCTCTACGACTGGGCGGCGACCGGCCACCACTTCCCCATGATCGGCATGGGCCACAACCGGTACCAGCTCCTCGACGTCGCCGACCTCTGCGCTGCGATCTGGCTGGCACTGACCTTGCCGGCCGAAGCGGCCAACGACACCTTCAACGTCGGCGCCACCGAGTTCACGACGATGCGCAAGGACTACCAGGCCGTGCTCGACGCGGCCGGCCATGGCAAGCGCATCATCGGCTTCCCGGCGACGCCGATGATCGTCGCCCTCCGGCTGCTGGACCGGCTCGGCATCTCTCCCCTCTACAAGTGGGTCTACGAGACGGCCAGCAAGGACTCGTTCGTCAGCACCGACAAGGCGCAGCGGCAACTCGGCTGGCGTCCGCAGTACAGCAACCGCGACGCGCTGCTCCGCAACTACGTGTGGTATCTCGAGCACCAGGCCGACTTCGCCAACGCCTCCGGTGTCTCCCACCGGGTGCCGTGGAAGCAGGGCGCCCTGGGCGTGTTCAAGCGCTTCTTCTGAGCGGACCAGGCGGGGCGGCCGCCGTCGTCCAGGAACCGGAGCCCACCATGAACGCCGTCGACCACATCCTGATCGCCGTCCCGGACATCGAGGCGGCAGCGGCGACGATGCGGGAGCGATACGGTCTCGCCACGATCCTGCCCGGCGGCTCGCCATTCCCAGGCGTGGCCAACGCCGTCATCCCGCTCGGGCCACCGGCCTACATCGAGCTGGTGTCGGCGACCGATCCGTCCGCCACCCCGGAAGCCGCCGCGATCGACCGGGCCGCGGCCGGCGGAGGTCGCCTGTTCACCTGGGTGATCGAGCCGATCGACCTCGGTACGGTCGCGACACGACTCGCTATCCAGCCTGACGGCGAGCCGGGAGCGGGCTGGCAGACCCTCGGCGGCGTCCGGTCGGACCGCCCGTTCTTCATCCGGTACAGCCGGCTTCGCGGCGACCGGGTCGCCGGCTGGCTGAAGCGCTATGAGGAGATCCAGCACCCAGCCCAGCCGGGTGGCTTCACGTTCCTGGAGGTCGGCGGCGACGAGGCGGACGTCCGCGACTGGGTCGGGGAGATCGACGTCCCGCTCCGCTTCATCGGTGGGGAACCTCGGCTGGCCGGTGTCGGCATCGACAGCCCGGCGGGCGAGATCGTCCTCCGCGAGCTGGTCAGCGGCGCCTGATCGCGGATGACGATCGCGACGACACACCAGGCGACTGGCCCATGGATCCTGCCCGGCGTATCCTCCGCCGGGCGAGATCTCGCTCGCGAGTTCCTGACACCACGGAGAAGGGTTCAGTGCGCAAGGTCACCGCGGGTCTGTTTCAATCGGTCGACGGCGTCGTCGAGTCACCGCACCTCTGGCAGTTCGATGCCTTCGACGACGGCGTGGGCGCCGCGATGGACGCGGTGCTCCAGGGGGTCGACACCGTCCTGCTGGGCCGGACGAGTTATGACGAGTGGTCGGGGTACTGGCCCAGTGCCGCGAACGACGACGAGTTCGGCGCGTTCATCAACCCGGTCCGGAAGCTGGTCGCCTCACGGACGCTCCGGGGCCCGTTGGCCTGGGAGAACGCCGAGGTGATCGACGGCGATCTCCTGGACGTCGTGCGGGCCCTCAAGGCCGGGGACGGGGGCGAGATCGCGGTCTGCGGCAGTATCTCGATCGTGCGGCAGCTCCTGTTCGCGGGTCTCCTCGACACCCTGACACTCATCGTGCACCCGGTGGTCGCCGGGGCCGGGAAACGGCTCTTCGAGCCGTCGGACCCGACGACCCGCTTTCGGCTCGTCGAGTCGCAGATCACGCCATCCGGGAACGCGATCGTGACGTACGCGCTGCGCCAGGACTGATCCTCGGTCACGTCGTCGTCCTGTTGCGCTCCGGGCAGGACGGCAACCGGTTCCCGCGCTCCCAGCTGTCCCTATCGGCGGGAGCGCGGGTCGAGGGCATCCCGCAGGCCATCGCCGAGGGTATTGATGGCGAGGACGGCGACCACGATGGCGGCACCGGGCGGGAGCCAGAGCCAGGGCATCTCCTCGAGGATCGTGATCGACTGGGCCGCGTTGAGGATGTTCCCCCAGCTCGCGGTCGGCGGCTGGACGCCCAGCCCCAGGAAGCTCAGGCCGGCTTCGAGCAGGATCGCGCTGGCCATGCCGAAAGTCGCATTGACGATCACCGGCGTCGTCGCGTTGGGGAAGATGTGCCGGGCGATGATCCGGCCGCTCGGGGCGCCGATCGAGCGCGACGCCACGACGAAGTCGCGCTCCCGCAGCGTCAGGAATTCACCACGGACCAGCCGGGCGATCGGTGGCCAACCGAGCAGCCCGATCACGAGGATGACGTTCAGGATGCTTGGCCCGAGGATGGAGACCAGGGTGATGATGACGATGATCGAGGGGAACGACAGGACCATGTCGGCCAGTCGCATGATGACGTTGTCAATCCAGCCCCCAAAGTAGCCGGCCACCCCGCCGAGGATCGTCCCGATGACGACGTAGATGGCGACCGCGCCGATTCCGACCGAGAGCGACACCCGGGCCGCGTACATCAGCCGGCTGAGGACATCACGCCCCTGCGAGTCCGTTCCCAGCCAGTGCTCGGCCGACGGCGGCTTGCGGTAGTCGGACAGTGAGACGCTGTTGGGGTCGTACGGGGCCAGCAACGGCGCGGCGATGGCGATCAGGATCATCACCAGGAGCACGAAGAGGCCGACCACTGCCAGCCGGTGCTTGCGGAAACGCGACCAGAGCGTCACGTCCCGCCGGGGACGGACGGTCGCGAGTCGGGATGCGGACTCGACCGGGGCGGTCGTCGCGGCGCTCATGCGTACTTGATCCTCGGGTCGGCCAGGGCGTAGATCGTGTCGGCCAGCAGGTTGCTGAGCAGGATCATGATCGCGATGACGAGGTTGATCCCCATCAGGACGTTGTAGTCCCGCCCGAGCACCGACGCGATCGCCAGGCTGCCCATCCCCGGCCAGCCGAAGACCTGCTCGATGATGACCGTCCCGCCAAGCAGGCTTGGGACGTTCAGCGCGATGATCGTGATGATCGGGATCAGGGCGTTGCGGAGCGAGTGCCCGGTTACGATCCGGGTCTCGCTCAACCCCTTGGAGCGGGCGACGGTGACATAGTCCTGCCGAATGGTCTCCAGCATGCTGGCCCGCGTGTAGCGGATGATTGGCGCCGCCTGGGCAAGGCCGAGCACCGTCGCCGGCAGGATCAGGTAACTCAAGGAATCGGTGAAGGTCCGGGGCTGGCCGACGGTGTACATGCCGTTGGCTGGCAGCCAGTCGAGCTTGAGCGAAAAGACGTAGATCATCACCAGGCCGAGGAAGAACGACGGGATCGAGACGGTCAGGAACCCGAGGACCGTGAGCAGGTAGTCGAAGAACGAGTACTGCTTCAGTGCGGAGACGATCCCGAGAGGGACGCCGACGACGACCGCGATCACCAGCACGACCAGCATCAGTTGCAGGGTCGGCCAGATTCGCTCGCCGATCTTCTCCGTCACCGGGAGCCGGTCGACGAAGGAGTAGCCAAGGTTACCGGTCGCCGTCTCCCGGAGCCATTTCAGGTAGCGGATCGGAGCCGGGTCGTTGAGACCGAGCGACTCGCGCTGCTGCTCGACCCACTCCGGCCCGAGATTGGCCATCTGCTCCGGGTTCATCAGGGCGGTAACCGGGTCACCGGGCGCCAGGTTGATGATCACGTACATGGCGACGGTGATCCCGAGCAGAACCGGGATGCTGATCAGGAGGCGGCGGAGGAGAAACTGCGCCATGGGCCATTGGCTCCCTGCCCGGCCTGGGCCGCGAGATCGTCAAAGATGCCACGACCGGTGCCACGACGGTTCCCCAGAAGGCATCGCTGGGCAGCGACACGCTCCGGGAAACCGGTGGCGCGGGCCGACTACTGGGCGACGGACCAGGCCTCGGCCTGCCAGAGCCGGTTCTGGATATAGGAGGGCGGCAGGAAGCCGACCAGTCGGTTGTTGAAGACGAAGTTGGTGTTCGGCGACCAGAGGAAGACCGATGGGCACTCGTCGTTGAGCAGGATGGCCAGCCGGGTATAGATCTCCTTGCGCTGGGCCTGGTCGCCGGCCTGGCGGCCCTCCTGGTAGAGCGCATCGACCTCGGGGTTGGCGTACCAGACGCTGTTGGCTCCGGTCGGTGTGAAGGCGTTGCTCAGGTAATAGCGTGAGCTGATGTTCGGGTCTGCCCCGTAGACCCCACCACCGCCGATGTAGATCTCATAGTCGTGGTCGGTCGTCAGGTGCTTGTTGATCTCGGCGGCGTCGTACTGCTGGAGCGTGACGTTGAAGCCGACCTCGGCCAGCTGGGCCTGGATGATCGGGACGACGTTGGCGAACGTCCGCCCGCCGGCCGGGTTGTACATCATCTGGACCGAACGCCCGGAATCCCAGCCGGCGTCGGCCAGGAGTTGCCGGGCCGTATCCGGGTTGTAGGCGTAGGGGTTGAGCCCCTCTGGCACGCCCATCCACTCCGGCCCGAAGATCGGTGAATTGCGGACGACGGCGTTGCCCTGGTAGATCTCGGCGACGATCTGCTCGCGGTCGATCGCGTAGTGCATCGCTTGCCGGATACGCTTGTCCTGGAAGTACGGCAGGTCCAGGTTCAGCGAGATCGAGTCCATCGACGGACTCGGGACGGTCACGACGGTCAGGGCCGGGTTCTCCTGGAAACGGGGGATGTCGTCGATCGCGACCGCCATCAGGTCGAGTCGGCCCGCTTCCATCTCGGCGACAGCGACTTCGGCGTTGATGATCCTCATGAAGATTCGGTCGACGGCCGGGCGACCGCCCCAGAACAGGTCGTTGGCCACGAGTTCGACGAACTGGTCCGACTCGTAGCGGACGAACGAGTACGGCCCGGCGCCGACCGTCGGGGCGAGATTGAACGCGTCGTTGACGAGCTGGTCGGGCGCGATACCTTCCAGGATGTGCTTCGGCAGGATTCCGAGCCCGCAGAAGTCGGCCAGGATCGGCAGGAAAGCGGCGTCCGGCGCGGTCAGCGTGAAGACCACCGTGGAGGCGTCGGGCACGGCGATGCCGCTGACCGTCGGCGCGGTCTGGTCGCCGAACTCGGCCGCGCCCTGGATGCCCTGGAGGCGGGCCGTCCAGAACGAACCGACCCGTCGGTCCAGCGCCCGCTCGAAGGTGAACAGCACATCGGCAGAGGTTAGCGGGGTGCCGTCGTTGAACATCGCGTTCTGGCGCAGCCGGAAGGTAAACACCGTCGCGTCCGGTGAGACCTCGATCGTCTCGGCCAGGTCGCCCTCCGGCTGGAGCACGTCGCTCATCCGGACGAGCGTGCCGAAGATCGCCCGCTCCACCTGCTGCTCGAACCCGGCGGTCGAGAACAGCGGCCCGAGTGTCTGTGGCTTGAGCCACTCGACGCTCACCTGCGCCTCGGCCGCCTGAGCGGCACCGACGGGTCCCGGCGCCGTAAACAGGGTCGTCATCGCGGTCAGCCCGGCTCCGGCACCGAGCAGCTTCATCAGTTCACGCCGGTCGAGTCCGCGTGCGGCCCAGACTTCGGCAAGGGTGTCGATCGTCCAACGCTCAGCCATGGTGATCTCCTCCATCGAGATGCGACCAGTCCCGGCCTGATCAGGTCGTCGTGGTCGGCTCCATTGCTCGACACCAGCGACGACCCGGCACGCGTCGCTGCGTGCGGTGGGAGACGGGCAGGCCAGTGGACGCCGTCCGTCCACCGTCCTTCCCGGCATCGTATCAGGTACGACCTCTCCTTGGAACACGTCGGGAGGGCACCGGGACGAGTCCAGCGGCGTCCGGCACGGTCACGGACGCTTCACGGCATCATGCAGTGTGTCCGCTTGGGTACACTGTGCGGAGGAAGCACGTTCCGTGAAGCGCGCACTGCTGGGCCCACCGTCGTGGCCCATGCCGCTGCCGCCTGGCGCACTCGCCGGAGAAGGGTTTCGTCGCCGATGTCCACCCAGTCCCCCGCTACCCCCAGTGACCCGTTCTCGGCCCGCGCGACGCTGACGACCGGCGCAGGCGAGACGATGACCTACTACCGCCTGCCGGCCCTCGAGGAGCAGGGGCTCGTCACGCTCGGTCGCCTACCCTACACCGTCCGGATCCTGCTCGAGAACGTCCTCCGGAACGCCGGCGGCGAGTTCGTCTCCCGGCGCGACGTGGAGAGCCTCGCGCGGTGGCGACCCGGCCTCGCCGCCGAGCTTGGCACCGGCGACGACGCGATCGAGCTGCCGTTCCTGCCGGCCCGCGTCGTCCTGCAGGACTTCACGGGCGTGCCCTGCGTCGTCGATCTCGCGGCGATGCGCTCGGCCGTCGACCGGCTGGGCGGCGACGTCTCGAAGATCAACCCGCTCGTCCCGGTCGACCTCGTCATCGACCATTCGGTCCAGGTTGACAGTTTCGGCACCACCCTCGCCCTGGCCCGCAACAAGGACATCGAGTACGAGCGCAACGGCGAGCGCTACGCCCTGCTCCGCTGGGCCCAGCAGAGCTTCGAGAACTTCCGCGTCGTCCCCCCGGGCACGGGCATCGTCCACCAGGTCAACCTGGAGTTCCTCGCCACCGTCGTGGCGAGCCGCGAGATCGACGGCGAGACGGTCGCCATGCCGGACACCCTCGTCGGGACCGACTCGCACACGACGATGATCAATGGTCTCGGCGTGCTGGGCTGGGGCGTCGGCGGGATCGAGGCCGAGGCCGTCATGCTCGGCCAGCCGCTGTACCAGCTCACGCCGGAGGTGATCGGTGTCCGCCTGACCGGACAGCTCCTGGAGGGCGCGACGGCGACCGACCTCGTCCTGACCGTGACCGAGATGCTGCGCAAATACGGCGTCGTCGGCCGCTTCGTCGAGTTCTGCGGCGTCGGTCTCAGCTCCCTGAGCCTCGCCGACCGGGCCACGATCGCCAACATGGCGCCCGAGTACGGCGCGACGTCGGCCCTGTTCCCGGTCGACGACGAGACCCTGCGCTACCTGCGTCTGACCGGCCGGACCGCCGAAGCCGACCTGACCGAGCAGTACTGCCGGGCCCAGGGGTTGTTCCGGACCGACGACACGCCCGACCCGGATTACGACGACCTGCTGGAGCTCGACCTGGGCGATGTCCGTCCCAGCCTGGCCGGGCCGAAGCGGCCGCAGGACCGGGTGCTGCTGGGCAACGTCCGCGACACGTTCCGCAGTGCCTACCCGGCCAACTTCCCGGATCACATCGCCGCGTCGACCGATACCGGTCAGGCAGCGGCCGGCGGGACTGCGACACTTACCGCCCCGGTCCGGCCGGGGACGGTTCCGGTCACCATCGGTGGCGTCGAGACGACCCTGCATCACGGGTCGGTCGCGATCGCCGCGATCACCTCCTGCACCAACACCTCCAACCCCTCGGTGATGGTCGGCGCCGGCCTGCTCGCCCGCAAGGCCGTCGAGCGCGGGTTGCGCGTACCGGCTTACGTCAAGACGAGCATGGCGCCCGGCTCGCAGGTCGTGACCCGCTACCTGCAGAACGCCAACCTGCTCCCGTTCCTCGAGGCGCTCGGCTTCCACGTCGTCGGCTACGGCTGCACGACCTGCATCGGCAACAGCGGCCCGCTGCCGGAGCCGGTCGCCGATGCCGTCGACGCCAACCAGCTCGTGGTCACGTCGGTCATCTCCGGCAACCGGAACTTCGAGGGCCGTGTCCACTCCCAGATCCGGGCCAGCTTCCTCGCCTCGCCGCCACTGGTCGTCGCCTACGCGCTGGCTGGCAGCGTCGACCTCGACCTGGTCAACGACCCGCTCGGTCACGACCCGGACGGCAACCCGGTCTTCCTCGCCGATGTCTGGCCGACTCAGCAGGAGATCAGCGACGCGATCGCCTCGTCGCTGGACGCCTCGATCTTCGCCGAGGAGTACGGCTCGGTCTTCGAGGGCGACAGCCACTGGCGCGGGATCGCCGTCCCGACCGGCCAGCTCTACGAGTGGGACCCGGGCAGCACCTACGTTCAGGAGCCACCGTTCTTCGCCGATCTCGACCCGGAGGGCCGCGAGCTGCACGACATCGATGGCGCCCGCGTCCTCGCGCTCCTGCCGGACTCGGTCACGACCGACCACATCTCGCCGGCCGGCTCGATCGCGAAGACCAGCCCGGCCGCCGAGTACCTCGTCAACTCGGACGTGAAGCAGTCCCAGTTCAACAGCTACGGTTCCCGGCGCGGCAACCATGAGGTCATGATGCGGGGCACCTTCGCCAACATCCGGCTCCGGAACCTGCTCGTGCCGGGGCGGGAGGGCAACGTCACCCGCTACTTCCCGGAGGACCGCGAGACGACGATCTGGGAGGCAGGGATGCGCTACCAGGAGGCCGGTACGCCGCTGATGATCATCGCCGGCAAGGAGTACGGGACCGGTTCCTCCCGCGACTGGGCGGCCAAGGGGACCCTGCTGCTCGGGGTCAAGGCGGTCCTCGCCGAGAGCTTCGAGCGCATCCACCGCAGCAACCTCGTCGGGATGGGCGTCATGCCGCTCCAGTTCCAGCCGGGCGAGAGTGCCGCGTCCCTCGGTCTGACCGGGGAGGAGACGTATTCGATCCACGGGATCGCCGACGACCTGGTCCCCCGGAAGCTGCTCGACGTCACGGCGACGTCAGCCGACGGGACGACGATCACCTTCCAGGCGATCGCCCGGGTCGACAGCCCGGTCGAGATCCGCTACTACCGCAACGGTGGCATCCTGCCGACCGTGCTGTTCCGCCTGCTCGCGGCGGAGCCGGCAGCCTGACCCGGCACGCGCCCGGATGACGACGGCCAGGATCGGCTCGCACGGCCCGCGGCGGGACGATCCGGCCGACCGGCTGCCATACTGACCACATGACAGACCAGACCACAGGGTCTCAGGGTATCCCTGGGTCCCGGAAGAGCGACGACCCATCGCAGGACCGACCGGCGGCCACCAGTGACACCGGATCACCACTCACCCACTTCGACGAGCGGGGCCGGGCCAGGATGGTCGACGTCGGCGACAAGGCCGTCACCCACCGGGTGGCGGTCGCGTCCGGCACGGTCTGGATGGCCCCGGCCACGTTCGCCCTGATCCGTGAGGGCCGGGCGAAGAAGGGCGACGTGCTCGCCGTCGCCCAGATCGCCGCGATCATGGGCGCCAAGCGGACCCATGAGCTGGTCCCGATGTGCCACCCGCTGCTGCTGACGAAGATCGCCGTCGACTTCGGGCTCCACGAGGCCGGACCGAATGGACGCGCCGCCGTGACCATCTCCGCCCGCGTCGAGACCCGCGGTCAGACGGGCGTCGAGATGGAGGCGCTGACGGCCGTCAGCGTCGCCGGGCTGACGATCTACGACATGGTCAAGGCCGTCGACCGGGGAATGGAGATCGGGGCCATCCGGGTCGAGGAGAAGCACGGCGGCCAGTCCGGGGACTGGCTCCGCGACCAGGCCAGACCAGGCGAACCGGCTCCGGGGCCGGGTGACCCGACGACGGCGTGACGGCGGACGGTCCCGGCCACCCCACGTCGCGGGATCCCGGTGATCGCCGGCCACCGGTCGCGCCGGGCGCCGGGCGACTGCCGGTCCCTGTCCCGGCGCTCTCTGGCCTGGGCAACCGGGCCACCACGCTCCGCTGGGCCGACTTCTCCCCGGGTGCCCTGAGGCGGCGGGAGTTCAGCGTGCAGGGGGCGACGCTGCTCCTGATGGCGACGTTCCTCGCCTCGGCGATCCTCGGCGCCGTCCGGCAGATCCTGCTCGGTGCCCAGTTCGGCGCGAACGAGACGACTGGCGCCTTCCGGGCGGCCAGCCAGCTCCCGGATATCCTCTTCACGCTGGTGGCGGGCGGCGCGCTCTCCTCGGCCCTCCTCCCGGTCCTCGCCGCGCACCGCCGGACCGGGGGCGAGGCGGCGGCCTGGCGGCTGGCGAGCGTCGTACTCAACGCCCTCACCGCCACGCTGCTGGTCGTCTCCATCGTGGGGTTCGTGGCGGCTCCATGGCTGGTCCGGACGCTCGTCCTGCCGGACTACTCCGCCGAGGGCCAGGCGCTGGCCACCACGATGACACGGATCATGCTGCTCCAGCCGGTGATCCTCGGGGCCGGGACGGTCATCACGGCCTGGCTGAACAGCCGCCACCGGTTCTTCCTGCCCGCGATCGGGGTCGCCTGCCACAACATCGGCATCCTGGCCGGGATCGGCGCCGCGATGCTCGTCCCGGGGGTCGGGATCTGGGGACCGGTCTGGGGCGTCGTCGCCGGCGTGATCCTGCAGGTCGCCCTGACGGCGTTCGGCCTCGTCGGCGAGCACGCCCGCGACCATTACGTGCCCCGGATCGACCTGCACGACCAGGGCTTGCGGGACGTCGCCATCCTCCTGGTGCCCAACGGCCTCTCGATGGGCGTCAACTACGCGGGCTGGCTGGCGGAGACGTCGTTCGGCTCGCGCGTCGACGACCCGGCGACCCTGATCGCCCTCCAGAATGGCTGGCTGGTGACGGGGCTGACGGTGACGCTGCTCGGTGCGGCGATCGGCCAGGCGAGCTTCCCCCGGATGGCCGCCTACGCCGCCGCCGGTGCCAGCGACGCGTTCGGCCGGCTCGTGACGCGGGCGCTGGCGATCGCGTTGCTCGGGTCGCTCCCGGTCGTCGCCGGCCTGCTCCTGCTCGGCGACCGGCTGGTCGCCCTGCTGTTCGAGCACGGGGCGTTCGACGCGGACGCCACCCGGCTGACGCAGCGGATCCTCGTCGCCTACGCCGTTGGCCTCCCGTTCTACATCGGGACGGAGATCGCGTCCCGGGCCATCCTCGCGACGCGGGACGCCCGGACACCACTCCTGACCAACCTCGGCCAGCTCGCCCTTCGGACCGGGACGATGGCCGTGTTCCTGCCGATCTGGGGGGTTCTCGCGATCCCGCTGGCCTACGCCATCTCGTCCGCGATCGAGTCCGTCATCCTGATCCGGTACGCGCGCCGCCGGACGCTGGAGATGTCGCCCCCTCCCACCGGTGGCTGACCGGGAGCGGTTGCGGCGGGCAGCGCTGCCCGTTCCCCCCGGACACTGACACACCGTTGCGACGTACAATGACAGGGCACGGAACCACCGGCGGGACGACACAGATGACTCGGCCGGATCGTGCAGTCAGCGACGACGTGTGACCACAGTCAGGGAGGATCGCGCAACGATGGCGGCAATCGGCCTCGAACGGATTCGCGGTGGTGGGGCCGGGGCGTTGATCCCCGGAGCCGATCGCCTCTCGTGGTACTTCCTGCGGGTTTCAGGCGTGCTCCTGATCGGCTTCGCCCTCGGACATCTCTTCATCACCCACTACATCAATGTCCCCTCGGAGACCACCTTCGCGTGGGTCGCCAACCGCTGGGCCAACCCGATCTGGCGGGCCTTCGACTGGGTGCTGCTGCTCTCGTCGCTCTGGCACGGCCTCGTCGGGATGCGCTACTCGATCACCGACTGGGTGCCCAAGCCCAACTGGCGTGTCGCGGCTTTCTCCCTGGTCTTCATCGTCGGCATCCTCTGGACGGCCCTCGGGACGATCACCATCTTCACGTTCAACGAAGGGGAGGTCGCGTCCAACAACGGTCCCCTCTCGGACGAGATCTGGGTCAGCGACCTGATCGGCTGGTCCCTGTTCGGGGTCGCCACGGCGATCTACGTCGGGCTCGTCGGGCTGGTCGTGTTCGTCGTCCGGAGCCTGCGGCAGGGTCGGGTGCCCATCTACAACGGCGACGTCGGTCAGTACGCCTGGGCGCTGCACCGGGCGACCGGTATCGGGACGGTCTTCTTCCTGCTCGTCCACGTCCTGAGCATCATGCTGATCGGCTTCGGACCGGAGGTCTACGACCACTCGGTCGAGTTCTATGCCCTGCCCTACCTGCTCCCCATGGAAGTCGCCCTGGTTGGCGCGGTGGTCTACCACTCCCTCAACGGGCTCCGGATCATGGCGATCGACTTCTGGACACCGGGTGTCCGGCGCCAGCGGCAGATGCTGGTCGGCGCCGTCATCGCGACCGTCCTGCTGACGGCCCCGGCCGCGATCATCATCGTCAACCACGAGCTGTTCTGATCCCGCAGGGGACGGACGGGATGGGACATGCAAGCGCCCCGCCGGGTCTGCCCGCGGGGCGTTCATGCGTCTACCCGGGAAGCGAAAACTCGCGCTTCCCGACCCCGGGAGCGTCGAGCCGATCGTCAGGCCAGAAAGACCGGGGCGCCTCGCCGGGCGGACACGGCCGGCCACGGAGCGCCGAGGAGGGCGCCCCGGACTGGGACGTCACGGACGAACCCCCGGTCTGACCGCCGCGCGACCTTCATGGCCAGGAGAAGCGGCCCATCCGCCAACCTGGCGGCCCTACTCGGGCGGGGCATGCCCATCGACCGGTCGGAAGCGCTGGCCAGGCCCTGTCGCGGCCAGATCGCGGACTGGCTGTCCGGCCCGGCCGTGGCCATCGCCGTTGAGATGGCTCGCCGACTCCCGGTAGACCGCCCCGGGGTCATCCGTGACGGCTCGCGGACGCCGGGCCGGGCGACTGCGGGCCAGCTCCATCAGCACGGTCGCCAGCTTCTGTGAGTCATGCCGGAGCGGGTTGACCTCGCTCGCGAGGTCCCGCGCGATGACCTCGACCCCAAGGTGCTCACTGGCCAGCGACCCGGACACCACCGGCCGGATCGACTCCTCTCCACGCGCCGCGACGACAGAGGCTGGGTTGGCGTTGACCAGCACCGCGTCCAGCCGGCCCGGACCCAGGTGATCGACGATCACCCGGACGTGATCGGCAGCGTCGAAGTCATCGGTCTCGCCCGGCTGGGTCGCGACATTGCAGACGTAGACCACCGTCGCTTCGGACCACCGGATCGCGTCCGGGATCCCGGCGACGAGCAGGTTGGGAACGACACTGGTGAACAGGCTGCCCGGCCCGAGGATGATGAGATCGGCGTTCAGGATGGCGCCGAGGGCCGGGGCGTGCGCCTCGGGATAGCGCGGCGTGAGGAACATCCGCCGGATGCGCTTGCCTCTCGGGCCATGCTCGCCGACCGACGACTCACCGTGGAGGATCGTCCCGTCAGTCAGCTCGGCGGACAACTGGACGTTCTCCAGGGTGGCCGGCAGCACCCGGCCGCGGATGTTCAACACCTGGGAGGCTTCCTCGACGGCCCGCTCGAAGGAGCCGGTCGTCCGGGTCAGCGCGGTGATGAACAGGTTGCCGAAACTGTGCCCATGCAGGCTGGTACCATCGCCCTCGAAGCGGTGCTGGAACAGTCTCGTGACGAGGGCCTCGTCGTCGGCCAGCGCCGCGATGCAGTTCCGGATATCCCCAGGGGCCGGGATATCGAAATCCGCCCGGAGCCGACCGGTGCTGCCACCGTCATCGGCGACCGTGACGATGGCGGTGATCCCGGCGTCGTGGTGCTTGAGCCCCCGGAGCAGTGATGACAGGCCCGTGCCGCCGCCGATCGCGACCACGCCGAAGGCCGGCCGGACCGGTCCGAACCGGTGCTCGGCGACGATCTGGGCCAGCGCGCGGCCACTCGCCTCCTTGGCAAGCAACGGCGCCACGAGCGAGCGATTCAGGCGGACCGCCGCGAAGCCGGCGATGATGAGCCCGACGACCAGCAGCAGGACCTCACGCCATGGGTGCGGGATGAACTGGAGGGTGAGCGGTCGCAGGATCGGGTAGTCCGCCTGGAGCTCGAAGTAGTACGAGCGGTAGGCCCAGACGAGGCCGACGGCCACCGACAGGACCATCCCCGTCAGGCCGAGGAACGCCAGGGTTCCCCAGCGTTTCACCCGCATCCCTGGCTGGAGCCAGGTACGCCAGGCACTCATTCAGTCCTCCGGTTCCGGGTACGCAGATGTCGCCCTGTCTCGCGAGACGGACCCCGCACGGTCGCCGCATGCACGGCACCGCGGGTCGGTCCGATGGTCGATCCGGGCTAGTGTACCAAGAGGCCCCGGCCGGACCGCCAGCGACGCCCGTGTCCGGCTGTGCCCGTGGGCCGTCAGGCGACGGGGAGATCCGCGCCGCCCGGCCCGGTCCCCGACCCCTGGTCAGGCTCGCCACCGGCCGAGGCGACCTCCCGCAGCCGGATCAGGACCTGGCCGATCGCCTGTCTCGTCGCGATGTCCTCCAGTTGCCCGTCCGCTCCCAGCCGGTCGTGCCAAGGACCGCCCAGCGACGCGGCGAGGTCGTCGACACCGGCGGGGAAGATGCCTCCCGCGGACTCGACCGTCGTCCGGATGCGCCGCTGTGTCGTCGCGACCGCGTTGGCATCACCGCCGACGGCCAGCGCGACCACGGGCAGGCCGGCGAGGGCATCCTCACCCGTGGGCGTCGCCGCCCACGCGAGGGCGTTCAGGAGCGAACTCAGCGCCGGCTCGTCGTCGGCCGGCACGATCAGCACGAACCCGTCGGCCGCCCGGATCGCCGACCGGAAGGCCGCGACCGGCTCCGTCACGCCGATCCGCCCATCCACCAGCGCGTCGAACGGCGGCAGACCGTCGATCGAGACCGGTTCGAGCGTGACATCGTCCGGGGCGAGCAGGATCAGGACGCGGATGATCGCCGCCAGGCGTGACTCGGTCGCCGGTCCTCCGGCCAGGACGACGAACTGGAGCGGAGCGTCCGGCTCCTCCTCGTCCCAGAGTTCGCCGCTGGCCTGGATCAGGTTCGTGGTCGACCGACGACTGGGCATGATGAAGGACATGGGGCATGGCTCCTGGCTGCGAGGTGGCCGGATCCCGGCGCGCGGGATGTCAGCGCTGACGATAGCGCAGCGCTCCCGGTCTGGCACCGGTTCCGCTGACTACCGCCCCGGGACCAGTGGTCGCGCCGAGATCGGTGCTCGCCGGGACCCGACATCCGGGCGACCTTCCCGGAGCGCACGGACTTGCGTAACCTGACCCCATATTGGACGATGCCCATCGCTCCCCCTGATGATCGGGCCGGGTCACTCGTCCGGCCCACCGATCCAGGCAGCGGAGCCGGGTGCGGGATCCTCCGGGTCGTGGCAACGATCGCCACGACCTCTCGCGTGGACCGGCGCCCGGAAGATCGGCCGGGCAGAACCGACCGACACGGCGGACCAGGGCCGACGTCTGACTGCAAAGCAGGGAGGATCGCCGATGACCGCAGACCGGAGTGACGTGGTGTCGCTGGATACGGATCGCGCCGAAGCGTTGCAGCAGCTCTGGGGCACGGTCCGGCGGGTCAGCACGAACTTCCGCCGGCAGGCGAACCACATGGCGGCGAACTACGGCCTGAGCAGCCCGCAGTTGATCGTCTTCATGGTCGTCTCGACGGGCGGCCCGATGACGATGGGTCAGATCGGCGAGCGATCCGAGTTGCCGACGTCGTCGCTGACGGCGCTGGTCGACCGGCTCGGGGAGCTCGGACTGATGACCCGCGAGCAGCACCCGAGTGACCGGCGAGCGCTGCTGGTCAGACTGACGCAGGCTGGCGTCGACCTCGCGGACCGCATCGCCCGCGATTCGTTCCAGGCCACCGCGGCGATCTCCGAGGGCCTCGATGACGACGAGATCCGCCTGGTCAA
>CADCWK010000220.1 GCA_902806375.1 uncultured Thermomicrobiales bacterium | reverse complement strand
GACGGGCACCCCAGCGTCGACCGCGGTCAGAACTGGGCGTCGAACAGGGCCCAGCGCAGGAAGTAGACGAGGAACGCGGCCGCGACGACGTAGAGTCCGATTGGCACTTGGGCCGCCTTGCCGCGCGCGACCCCTGAACAGGTCCTGTTGCTGACGTCGCACAGCTGCGGGATGCCATGGCGACAAGATTATCAGTGTCGATTGGGCCGTTGACATACCTGGTCGACCATGTACTTCACCGCGATGACCGCTGGCTAGTTGGAGGAACGGCGGTGCCGCGAGTAGTGGCGCCGCATCTTTACCCGGCTTCCACACCCCTCCATGCTGCACCAGCGCCGCGTGCCGTTGCGGCTGGTGTCGTAAAAGAGCCAGCCACAATCCCCCGCACCGGGACACTCCCGGATGCGGGCCGGGTCGCCACGCATCAGGAGCTCCATAGCGGAGTGTGTGACCGACCACAGAAGGAAATTGGCATCACGCTGGCCCTCCCATCGCCAGTCGAAGCCAGGGGATGCCGGAACCAGCCGTACCCGTTCAAGGAGGGTGCGGTAATCCTCCTGCAACGAGTCGAGGTCCACCGGGGCCGGGTCCCTATCGTGGGCTAGAGCACGGAACACCTGCGTCAGTGTCGAGCGCAAACGGAGTCCATGCTCGAATCCTCGTCGAAGTGCATCTGAGTCTGCGGTATTCGCGAGAAGCAAGCGCTGATGATCGTCCGCAGACAGGAGACCGACATGCTCGCCCCATGCGGCCAACCGTTGGGCCGACCCCATGTACTCCTGCGGATGCTGACTCAGCGGACCCTCGACGGTGTTGACGAAGTTGAAGCACAACCGGTCCCCCAGCAGCCGCGGCCATCCTTCCAACTGCCCCTGTCCGCGTGTCGCCTTGCTCATCCGGGTCCCCCCATTCGCACCAGGAAGTAATCCTAACCCATGAAGGCAGCTTTACTGGTAAGCTGACGCGACTTACTCCCAAAGTGGGTTTTGGGGGTAAGTCTAGGCAGCCGAAGCGTGAGGGGCAGGAGCGGTGACATGGTCGTTGGTCGGGAATGGTTGCGATCGGACGTGCTCGGAGACCACGACTTTGCCCGGCTGTGGGTCGGTATCACCGTGTCGCAGTTCGGCAGCCAGGTGTCGACGCTCGCTATTCCGCTCATTGGCGTACTGACGTTCGGCGCGTCGCCATTCCAGATGGGCCTCCTGACAGCGGCCGGTCAGGCGCCATTCCTGTTCCTCAGCCTGCCAGCCGGAGTCATCGTCGATCGGACCCAGCGTAAGCCGTTGCTGGTCGCGACTGACGCCATCGCTGGCATCCTCCTGCTGTCGATCCCGACAGCCGCCGTATTCGATATGCTCTCCTTCGCTCATCTACTCGTGGTGGCCTTCGGCGTTGGGGCAACGGTCACGTTCGGGGAGGTCGCCCAGTATGCGTACGTGCCGTCCCTCGTCGGACGAGACCGGCTCGTCATGGCGAACAGCCGAATACAGGCGAGCCATTCGGCGGCTGAGTCTGCAGGTCCCGGACTTGGCGGAGTTCTCGTCCAGATCTTGTCGGCACCGTTCGCGATCGTGATCAACGCCGCGACGTTCCTAATCTCCGCATGGTTGACGAGCAAGATCACGCAGACCGAGCCGCACGTCCAATGGATGGAGGCAAAGGAACGCTCTCTCCTGCAGCAGGTGGGCGCCGGCGTCCGGTTCCTGTTTGAGCATCCACTGCTCCGGGTGGTGATCCTGGTTTCCATCGCGTCTCAACTCTTCGCCGGTGGTTTCATGGCGCTGCTCGTTCTGTACCTGGTGAACAGCCTTGGGCTGAGTCCCATTACGATCGGACTGCTATTTGTCATCGGGGGCTTAAGCGCCATACCGGGCGCCACGCTCGCCGATCGTGTGGCACGGTCTGTTGGAGTAGGTAAGGCCATCATCAGTGGGTGGGTCGTCGAGACACTCGCTCGACTCATCATTCCACTCGCGGCGGGCCCGTTCGTGGTCGTCGTGGCGTTGCTCGGCGTCGCGCAAGCGGCGAATGGCGCCACGGGGACGATCGCGAACATTCATCAATGGACGCTGCGCCAAGTCGTGACGCCAGAGAGGCTACAGGGACGTGTGACCGCCGGCCACCGCTTCCTGGTCTACGGGACATGGTCGATAGGCGCCCTGCTCGGCGGGGCGCTTGGCTCGGCGGTCGGGGTCAGACAGGCTCTTCTCGTCTGCGCGGTAGCGGATGTTCTGACGCGCCTGCCGGCCCTGCGATCCCGCCTCTGGGACCTGAAGGAACAACCTGTTTCCACACCGGAGTGATGGGATCGCACGGGTCAGGAGACCAGCTCGTTGATGACCAGTCGCCGGGGCAGAAGGCATGTCCTGGTCGGCATCGCCATGGGGGTCAAGGGGATCTCGCAGGTACAACACCATGGTGGGGTGGGGACTTGGCCGGCGCGAAGCAGCGACGGAAGCGAACGGCTGCTCCTGTGGCCGTTCGCTTCCCCGCGGATCCGTGGGCGCCTAGAACTGGGCGTCGAACAGGGCCCAGCGCAGGAAGTAGACGAGGAAGGCGGCCGCGACGACGTAGAGCCCGAGCGGCACCTGGGCAGCTTTGCCCCGGGCGACCTTGATCAGGACGTACGAGATGAAGCCGATCCCGATCCCGTTGGTGATGTTGAACGTCAGCGGCATGAGCAGGATCGTCAGGACGACCGGGACGCCGACCTCGATGTCGTTGAGGTCGATCCGGCGGCCGGAGCCGGTCTCGGGCTGGGTCAGGGCGCCGGCCATCAGGATGCCGACGATGATCAGCGCCGGGGCGGTCGCCGCGGCCGGGATCGCCGAGACGAGGCTGACGAACGGCAGCGCCAGCAGGAACAGTGCGCCGGTCGTGACCGCGACCAGCCCGGTCCGGCCGCCGGCCTCGACGCCGGCCAGGCTCTCGATGTAGCTCGTCGCCGAGGACGCGCTCGTCGCGCCACCCGCGACCGCCGCGACGGAGTCGACCAGCAGGGGCTTCTGCGCGTCGCGGAACTGGCCGCGGTCGTCGAGGTATCCCGCCCGGTTGCCGACGCCGATCAGGGTGCCCATCGTGTCGAAGAAGTCGGCCAGCAGGATGCTGAAGACGACCAGCACCGCCGTCAGCCCGCCGAGCGTCGTCCAGTAGCTGAAGCTGAACTGGCCGACCAGACCGAAGTCCGGGCCGGACAGCGGGTCGGAGGGGAAGGTGGCGACGTCGCCGGGGACGAGGAAGGCGACGACCGTGGCGGTCAGGATGCCGACGAGGATCCCGGCCCGGACGCCGCGGGCGATCAGGACGACGGTCAGCAGCAGCCCGACGACCGTGACGAAGATCGGCCAGGTGTCGAGGGCGGCCAGGGTCGGGGTGCCGTCCTCCAGGGCGATGGCGATCCCGGCGTTGCGCAGGCCGATGAACAGGATGAAGAAGCCGATCCCGACGGCGATCGCGGTCTTGAGGACGTAGGGGACGAGGTCGAGCACGTAGCGCCGCACCCCGAGCAGGACCAGCGCTGTCGCGATCAGACCCTGGGTGACGATGACGCCCATCGCCTCGGGGTAGGACAGCCCGAGCGACCCGGCGAGCGTGAACGAGACGATCGCGTTGATCCCGAGACCGGGCGCGATCGCGATGGCCCGGTTGGCGTAGAGCCCCATGAGGATCGTCATCACGCCGGCCACCAGGCAGGTGACGGTGGCGACCTGGGTGATGTCGAGGCCGGTCCCGCCACGGTTCAGGATCAGCGGGTTGACGGCGATGATGTAGGCCATGACCAGGAAGGTCGAGAGCCCGGCCAGCAGCTCGGTCCGGACAGTCGTCCGGTGCTCGGACAGCCGGAACAGGCGCTCCGGGAGGTTGCCGCTGGCCGGAGACGGGCGGCCCCGGGACGGGACGGACATGGCCGGACGGCGTTGCGACATGGTGCGCTGCTCCCCAGTGATCTCATCGGACCGACATGTGTACGTACACTATACGGTCCAGGGTGAGTGACTGGGAAGTGACCGGCCGGCTGGGGATCAGCGGCGCCCGGACGCCGGCGGGTCGTCGCTGAAGTTCTCCGGCTCCTGGCCAGTCCGGCCGGACGAGCCGCCGTCGCCGCGCGAACTGGAGAACATCGACCGCATGAGGAGGGGGATGAAGATCGCGATCAGGACGACCGCGACGACGATGATGATCCAGGTGTCCATTGGGCAGGTACTCCAGGTGCGGTGCCCCGGGCGATGGGTGAGGCACCAAGTGGACATGAGGGCCATCGGTACCTCATGCCGTGGGACGACGCTCCGTCCCGGAGGTGGTCGCTGTCTCAGCTGTTACGCAGGTGTTGGGCCGTACCTCCGGTAACCGGGAATCCGTACCCGCACCTGACCCACCTGGAGCAGGCGTGTCCGAGGCCGACGTGACCCGACCCCGACCGTCGGCCTGTTTCCCGCAGGAGCCTTGGCAGCGACCCTAGCCTCTAGAGTCGTCAGCCGGCTGCGCCCGGTGTCATTCTCGTCGCCGCGAGGTAGTTCACAGGGAACGTGCCGTTGGTATCGACGGGATCCATAAATACGCCGGGCCCGTTCCACTCCACGGGGTCTCACGGTGTAACGGTGTCTTCGAAAGAGTGCCGACTCGATCCGTCGGGTCAGACCGGTCTCGCGTCGTTGCGCCAGACCGCGTTGCTCAGCGCCCTCACCCGGCCCACCTGGTCCAATACCTGCGCTCGCAACCACGGCGTGGTCGACGGGAACGGGACCGCCGCGACCCAGTCAGTCCCGGGGACCGCCGCGGCGAAGACGGCGCCGTCCTGACCGATGACCGAAAGCGTCTCCCCCGGAGCGCTGACGACGCGGACGGTGAGTGGCGCGTCATCGGCCGCTGACGACCGGGAGACGTACAACTCGGGTCCCGATGGCGACTCGCTGATGAAGCAGTCGCCCCGGCGCAGCGCGGCCAGCACGGAGGCGACGGTCGTCGGGCCGTCGCCCGTCCGGATGAAGGTCGTCGGCACTCCGAAGCGGGCGTCGGGGATGCCGAAGCGGGGCCGGTGCCCTGTGTGGAGACGGTGGGTG
>CADCWK010000219.1 GCA_902806375.1 uncultured Thermomicrobiales bacterium | reverse complement strand
GCCAGCACATCGCCAAAGCCCTGATCAGTTCCGATCCGCAGGGGGAGGACACGGGAGCCCGCGACGTCGATCCGGGCGTCGGGCCCGGCCCGGTTGAGCACGACCGCCAGGGTGGCGGCCACGTCCATGGCCGAAAGCGGCCGGCCGCCGTCCCTGCTCCGGCTCGGGCCAGCCGGGATGACGAGCCGGACCAGCTGGTCCACGGGCACGATGAGGCGGCAGGCGTGATCGTAGGCCCACCCCAGCGCCCGCGAGATGCCGGGGTCGACGGACCAGCGGTCTGCCGCCGCGTGGCCCGCCTCGTACGCCCGCAGCGCCGCCACGACCGCCAGCGGCGTGATTCGCCCCTGGGCGATCGCCTCGCCGTCGCCGAGGCGATCGAGGATCGACGCACGCAGCGGGACGGCCGTCGACAGGCAACCGGTGGCCGCCAGTTCCGGCAGCGCCAGCAGCAGATCGGCCAGCGGCAGGTGAGGCAGGATCGCCGCCCAGACCACCGGGTTGCGGCGCAGGACGACCGGGATCCCAGCCAGCGGGAGCCGATGCTCCGCGATCAGCCTGGCTGCCCGGTCAACGTCCGCCACGTCCGCCAGCTGGCCCACCGCGACGAGGCGGGCGATGACCGACGCCGCGTCCGGGTTGGCGGGGTCCGGGGGCGTGACCTGAGGGGTGGCGCCGGTGACGAGCCACCGGTAGACGACGTCGTGCGTCGGTGTCGCCGCCTTGGGGTGGCCAAGCCGGAGGAGATCGGCGTGGCGCCAGCCCGCGAAGGCCGGTGTCGCCAGCACATCCTCGACGAGGGTCGCGATGGGCCGGTCGTTGTACCAGGCACCGACGGCCCGCCGCAGCCCTCGCCCCCAGCCGCGGAGTCCCTGCACGAACGTCGCGAACAGGAACAGGTCGCGACTGGTCCGGGCGACCCGTGGCAGCGCCGTCAGCGCCGCTCGCCGGGTCAGGTCGTCATCGGTCGCCGAGGCCAGGGCCAGCGCCAGGAGCATCGGTTCCCGCCGGACCGGGTGGGACATGGTCGCGGCGAGGATCTCCGCGACCACGCGAAGGCTGTCCTCGGCGAGGGCGGCCCGGACGGCATCCGCATCGGCGACCGTGACCGGCAGCGACCGGGCGGGGGCCCACTCGACGCCGCCGATGGCGAGGTACCGCCGCAACGCGGACCAGGTGTCCAGGGCGGGCCCGGTGACCGGTGAACCCGGTACGGCCGGGGCGATCAGGAGGTCGGCACGGCCGGACGGGACGGTAGGTCTCTCGTGGATCATCGTCGACACGGGGAATCTCCCAATCCGTGAGTAGGCAGAGGTTCAGGGTCCGCGAATACCGTCGGACCCGGTCGAATCCCTCGGTCGCCGGCTAGGCGCGGCCGGACGGAACGGGGAACCGGTCGGCGGCGGCGAGAAAGGCGTCCAGGTCGGCGAGGAAGCGACCGGGCTGCTCCAGTGACGGCAGGTGGGCCGCCCCCGGGAATCGGACCAGCCGGGCGGATGGGATCTCCGCCGCCATCCGCTCGCCGGCGGCGACCACTCCCGGGACGTCGAGGTCACCGACGACGACGAGCACCGGGCAGGCGACCTCCCCGAGCCGGTCAGCCGCTGGCGGGTCGAGCGGTCGCTCTCCAGCGCCGGTCCAGACGACCGCCAGCGACGCGGCGTTCATCGAGCCGACCCATGCCCGTAGCTCCGGGTCGACCGCATCAGGACCCCGGCGCGGCCCGTCGACCCAGAGCCGGAGTTCGAGTTCGTTCGCGGCGGCGATGTCTCCCCGCTCCAGCGCGTCGTCGATCTCCAGCCACGCGGCGCGGACGACGTCATCCCACGGCGTCCCACCGGGAGTGGCGCAGGCCAACACGAGGGCGTCGACCCGTTGCGGTGACGCGATAGCCGCGTCGATCGCGGTCCGGCCGCCGAACGACGCACCGACGAGGGTCGCGGTCGCGATGCCGAGGTGGTCGAGGACCGCGATGAGGTCAGTGTGGTGCGAGAACGGCCGGTCATCGGTCGCCACCGGTGGGACGGAATCGCCCATCCCGCGCAGGTCGTAGCGGACGACCCGGAACCGCTCGGCGAGGGCAGCGAACTCGGCGTCCCACATCCGGCGGTCGCAGATGCCAGCGTGGAGCAGCACGATCGCCGCGCCATCCCCGGCCCACTCGCCCCTCAGGGTCGCGTCATCGACGGTGACTTCGAAGGCGTGGACATCGACGGCGGTCATGGGCGTCTCCTCTGCGTTCGTCCGACCGGGGGAACACAGCCAGCCACTCCCCCGATCGGGAGTGGCTGGCGGGTATGGGATCAAGACCGAGTAGCTCCGGCGGTGTGCGGACCGCCCGTGGCCGGACGGCTACCGGCGAGGGCTTCCCCGAGCCGGATGAGCTGGTGACCGGCAACCAGCCGGAGACGAGAGGACCGGGTGGCACCTCTGGCCCTGATCGGCGACTGATCGCCATCGGGCTCGTGCCGGGGTAGCGCGCGACCGAGGACTTCGACCATCGTCGCGACTTCGTAGGGATACACGGTGAAACTCCTGGCGTGGACGGGTGGTCTCGCCCGTTCACCGGGCGACGGCTGGCATCAGACGATCCGGACACCGGGACGGTTCGGGACGATCGGATCAGCCGGAACGGACTGGTCGCCGATCGCCCGTCCGGCACGGACGAGGGCCCCACCGACGACGCGCCGGAAGGCCGATGGTGCCGGCGGACCGGCGAGCCGGGCAAGCCTCCGCCGGCGAACGATCTCGACGACCTGGCGCTCGTGGACGATCCGGACCTGTTCCGGAACGATGGGTGGGATCATGGTGGGCCTCCGCGGGACGACGAAACGATTGGTAGTACCCCACCGCCGTCCGGCCCGGATCGGGTCAGACGGCGACGGCTGGTTCGGCTAGGCCGGCGGCGGGCCGACCGGCGATGGCCTCGCCCAGCTGGACCAGGCGACCGCCGATCGTGCGCCGGACGAGGACGATCGACCTGCGGTCGTTCCGGACGAGCAGCCGGCTGTCGCGCCAGGCGGCCGCCTCAGCGAGCAGATCCTGACGGTGAGCCTCGACGACGACCCGGGACATCTCATTCAGATACATGGAACCTTCTCCTCTCAGAGCGATACACAAAGGACGCAAGAGCTACGACGAAGGGGGATCAACCCTGCCGACCAGCGGGCCGCGGGAGGCCACCGGTGGGGATCGGGGCGCCGGCCAGCGCCTGTCCGAGCCGGACCAGCAGATAACCCATGGAGCGACGCGTGCCCGCCAGGGGGCGGATCGGGCGGGACTGCCCCTCGGCAGCACGCCGGACGGCCATCGCGTCGACGATCAACTCGCGACGGTGGTCGGCGACCATCGCCTGGAGCATGGCGTGGGGGTGCATGGCGACGACTCCTCTCGGGACGACGATTGAATCAGGTTCAAAAACGGGACGTGGGCGGGGCGCGAGTGACCACCTCGCCGCCTCAGACTTCGGCTGGGCTCATCGACTCGAACACCATTCGGACCTCCTTCATCCCATCGACCGCCCGAGACAGCATGCGACCAGACCATCTAGAATTGGCGGATACCGCCATTTCTGAGTCGAACGACCAGAACATGGGCGAACGCAAACCGGAGTCTCGCCTCAGGGCGGACCACTCAGAGGATCTGGCGGTAGTCGTCAACGCGACGTGATCAGGGGCCCGGACGGTGGTGGCGAGTGCGGTCTCCGGGGGACACAAAGAACCCGGGTCGGCACTGGCCAACCCGGGGAACCGGAGCGTCTCGCGTGTGACGGGCGCGCTACCTGAGCGCGACGTTCGTCAGCATTCGAGACCTCCCGGACACACGGGGGCCATGATGGGCACAGAGATCCCTCGACCACGCAGCGCCGCAGTGGGGCAGGCGACCGCGAAGGCACGGCCAGCCGCCGTCGCGTGCGCGACGAGGACGTCAGCGACCTGGGAGAGCGGGATTGCTGTAACCATCGGGGAACCTCCTCTCTGCGTCTGCGTCGCCGGACTCCGTCCGACCATCTGACCAACCGTCTGGCTGCTGGTGTGCCGATCGGCGTTCCCGGCCCCGTGAAGGGTCCTGGCGCCGGTTCCGTCCCGGAGGCTCTCGCCTCCAGACCTCCGCCACCTTATCACCGGCCCAAGGGGGTGTCAAGAGGTTTCGGCGGAAATCGCCAAACGGGTCCCGATCCGCCTCCACCGCCGACCCGGTCATTCACCGGGGGACGAGAGATCCCGGCGCGCCACGGCGAGACCGCCAGCCGGCGACAGCCCAGGCTCCCCCCACCGCCAGCAGCGTGGCCAGCGTGATCGCCATGCCGTAGCGGGTCGCCGTACTCTCGTAACTCAGGGTGACCTCGTGCTGGCCGGCGGGGACGACGACGGCCCGCAGGGCGTGATCGACGGTCAGCAGCGGGACCGTCTCGCCGTCGATCCGGGCGCTCCAGGCCGGATAGGCGACCTCCCCCAGGACGACGAGCGTCTCGCTCGTGGTCGACGCGCTGAAGCGGAGCACATCGGGGTCGTCGCTCTCCGCCAGCGTCAGGACCGGGGCTGGCCCACCGGCCGCACCGGCACCGAGGTCGGGCGCCGCCGGGCCGATGCCAGACTCGAAGACCGCCGTCATGCCCGGGTCGATCTGCCCGCTGGCGAGCAGTGGCAGGGCTTCACCCGGCCCGACAGTGACGGCCGCCGTGACGGCCCAGATCCGGGGGAATGCCTCCGGGTTCTCGACGACCCGGGTCGTCCCGTCGTCGTAGACCGTCGGCCAGCTCGCGATGAGCCCGGCCAGATCGGCCTGGTCTGCCGGGAAGGCCGAGGGGACGATCAGGAACCGGACGCCGATCAGGTCGAGGAGCGGCGAACCCAGCGCAGCCGGGTAGACGTCGGAGCCGTGGTACTCCTGCGTCGTCCCGTTCATCGCCGTGACGAAGTCGACCCAGGCCTGGATCTGGAGCGGGTTGTAACCCTGGACGTCCTCGAGCCCGAGCACCGTCGAACGGTTGTTGACGGTCAGCTCCTGGGTGACCCGGTCCGGGAACTGGTAGCGGTAGAAGACGGGCAGACCGTTCTCG
>CADCWK010000218.1 GCA_902806375.1 uncultured Thermomicrobiales bacterium | reverse complement strand
ACCCGGATATCGCCCCCGGCGGCGAGCCGTTCCGTGAGCATCTCGCGAGCAAGAAGGGACTCGACCTGACCCCGATGTTCGAGCGCGTCTCGGAAGCGGGCGCCGCGGTCGGCGTTGGGTTCGACTGGGAGGC
This sequence comes from uncultured Thermomicrobiales bacterium, assembly GCA_902806375.1. Lineage (GTDB taxonomy): Bacteria > Chloroflexota > Chloroflexia > Thermomicrobiales > UBA6265 > CADCWK01. The sequence continues at coordinate 4,942 of CADCWK010000218.1, read as the reverse complement.
GATCCAGCGCGCGCCCAACGCGATCCGGTCACACCTGCTCTACGCGATCCTGCCGGAGGAGCACCGGACGGCGATGGTCGAGCGGATCGGGGTCGCCTACTTCGAGCAGGGCCGGGACATCGGCGACCTCGAGACTCTGAAGGCGATCGCGGCCGAGGGCGGCCTCGACCCCGAACTGACCGGGCGGGCACTGGAACGGACCGAACTCCAGACCGCCATCCTGAGCGAGGTCACGCAGGCCGCCCAGCTCGGCATCTCCGGCGTTCCGCTGTTCATCCTCGACAACCGGCTCGCGGTCAATGGGGCCCAGTCACCGGAGGTATTCCAGTCGGCGCTGCGGCAGGTGATCGACAGTCGTGATGACGATAGCGCCGAGACGACCCCTGCGGCTGACGTCGACCCGGTCACACGGTAGCGGGGCGGCACGACGCGCGGGAAACGGAAACGGGACGCCATGGCTGGCGTCCCGTTTCCCGTTGTCACCGGCTGCCCTGCGGGCGTTACCCCGCGAAGGACAGCGACGACAGGACACTGCGCGGGTCGATCGTCGAACCGTTCAGCGAGACACCGAAGTGGACGTGCGGCCCGGTCGAGAAGCCGGTCGAGCCGATCGGGCCGATGACGTCTCCCTGGGCGACGGCCTGGCCGGTCGCGACGTAGGGCTGCGACGCCATGTGGCCATAGACCGACGTGTAGCCGTTGCCGTGGTCGATCTCCACGTAGAAGCCGAGGCCGCAGTCGCAGAAGCCGGCGAAGAGGACGGTACCGCCATCGGTCGCGACGATGGGCGTGCCCTGTGGCGCGGCGACATCGAGCGCGTCGTGGAACGGGCAGCCGGAGTTCGGGTCCAGCGGGTAGAACGGCAGCGACGTGCAGCCGTAATTCTGCGAGATCTGGCCCGCGACCGGGAACACGAACGTCCCGGTTCCGACGCCAGCCGACGGTGCCGCCGGTTCGGTCTCGACCGGCTCGGTCGGGGCCGGGGCCTCCGTCTCCTCGGGCGTCGCTGTCGGTTCCGGCGTCTCCGTCTCATCCGGAGCCTCCGTCTCCTCGGGCGCGGTGGTCGGTTCGGCCGTCTCGGTGGCGGAGACGTCCGCCGGTGTGGCGGTTGGCTCGGCCCGCTCGGTGGCGGGAGTGTCCGTGGGGGCAGCGGTCGCGACCGGTGCGGTGCCGTCACCGGCGCCGACCAGACGGGCGAGAACGAATCCCTCGCCACTGCCGGTCAGGACGTAGACCCATTCGGCGCCATCGGCATCGTAGAACGGACCGTCGAGGACATCGGCCGCCGTCCCGTCCGGGACGGTCACCACGACGGCACCCGATGTCCCCACCGTCTCACGGATATTGACGCCGTCCCCATCTCCAGCACCCAAGCGGCCGGAGGTGCCAGTGAGCGGGGAGGATCCGTCCGGCCCGGCCGCCACCGTCGGATCCACGACTGGCGCGCCGCTCGCGACGGGCACATCCACCGCCGGGAACTGGTCGGCCAGGACGAGGAAGTCGCCGTCGACGTAGCCCGTCACGGACCCGTTGGTGACGACGTACCAGCCCGTGGCACTCCCCGAGAAGCCATCCGGGCCACCCATGACCTGGACGACGTCGCCGGGGCGGACGTAGCCAACGACGTCGGTGCCCGGCGCCGGCTCGGCCCGGATATTCAGCCCGTCAGGGGAACCTGTCTCGACCATGACCCGGGTGCCGGGCGCGAAGACCGCGTCGGCGGACTGGCCGGCCGGCGCCGCCGGGACATCGACTGGGGCGCTCTCATCGACGCCACTGCTCAGGAAGGCCCCGACCACCCAGCCTGGCTGGCCGTTGACCTCCACCGGCCACCACTCCGTGCCGGCGAAGTCGTAGGCGAAGCCGGTCGTGTCCGTGCGCAGGACGACCAGCGAGCCCCCGGCCGCGAGCGTGATGACCTCACTCGTGGGATCCGGCCGGGTGCGGACGTTGACGCCCCCCGGATCGGCCACGCGAGCCGTCGGCGCTGTCGAGTCGGCGGAGGCGGCGACCGGCGCCTCGCTCGCGTCCGGCGCGACCTCGGCTACTCCGGCGACTGTCGCGGTCCCGGTGTCGCTCAGATAGAAGCCGGTCACCCAGCCGTCGATGCCGTAGACCGAGATCGGCCACCAGCGGGTTGTCCCGTCCGGATCGAGGACGGTGTCGACCTGGTCAATCCGGAGCGTCACGCCGGTCCCCTCGGCGATCTGGATCAGCACCTCGCCATCATAGGAGGCGTCGGCCCGGATGTTCACGCCGTCGCCGCTGCCCGTGATGACCGCGGACGGTCCGGACTGGGTGGCGGGCATCGACCGGACGGAGTCCGTTGCCAGTGGCCCACCGAGCAGCGAGAGCCCGAGGACGGCGACCATGGCGCCGCGTGCCAGCCGGCGGCGGCCAGGCCAGAGTCCGGCGGTGGGTGAGGGGTCGCCGGTGCTGAGACGTTCCGACATGCCGGTGTGTCCTTCCTGAAGACGGTCCCACGGATCCCCCAGCCGGGTACCCGTGGGACGATGGTTGTGACGCGCGAGACCTGTGACAGGTCGGTCAAGACGATGCGCGGGATCTGCCGGACGGTCGCGGTGTCCGAACATCGGTTGCGCCGATTGTCCGCCGAAGCGGGATCAACGCCGCCATCGTCCTCCGACACCCCCGGGTCTTGCGGCCCGGAGGCGGGCCGCGAGGCGCGGAACGGAACGATTCACGGGACGAGAGACCGGAAAACGGGTCCGGCAGTCCGGCCAGAACCCCTTCGGCGCCCTCTGGCCGGACACTAACACTCCGTGGCGTTCCCTCCAACGGCCAGATTGGCACAGGTCTGGCACCGTCCCGGCGATTCGGAGCGGCCGGTCGGACCTGCTCTGGTATACTCCTGCGTCGATGATCCGGATTGTTTCCGGATGGTCCGCCGGGGCATGTCGTGCGTATCCGGCACGATGTGGTCTACCGGGCGGGACCGTCCAGCACCGGTACGTGATGAGATTCGTCCCTGGGCCGACCGATTCCGCTGTGTCCCTCCCAGAGAGGGCCGCGGGTCCCGCCCGGCCGGGGTGAGAGGCGTACAGCACGTGAAGGTAACCGTCGAGCGACTGCCCGAGAGTCAGGTCCAGCTGGATATCGCGGCCGATGAGGCGGAGTTCGCCCAGGCGATGGACCGGGCCTACAAGGCTGTGGCCAAGGGCGTCCAGGTCCCGGGCTTCCGGCCCGGCAAGGCCCCGCGCCAGCTCGTCGAGCAGCGCGTCGGGCACGAGACGATCGTCGAAGAGGCCAACCGCGTCCTCATGGACAAGCTCTACCGTGATGCCCTCCGGCAGGAGAACGTGCAGCCGATCGGGGACCCGGTCGCGGATATCACCGAGTTCGAGCCGCTCGCCTTCCGCGTCGTCGTCCCGGTCTACCCGACGATCGACCCGGGCGATTACGCCAGCGTCCGCGTTGAGCCGATCGATGCCGCGATCGCCGACACCGACGTCGAGGAGACGATCGAGCGCCTCCGCCGCAACGCCAGCGAGTGGGTCGACGTCGAGGAGACCCGCCAGCCGGTCGAGGGCGAGCAGGTCGTCATCGATCTCAAGGTGACCGAGGACGGCGAGCAGTTCCAGGAGCCGGTCGAGGGCGCCACGTTCATCCTGGGCGAGAGCAACATCTTCGATGGCCTGCGCGAGCAGCTGATGGAGATGTCGACCGGGGAGACCCGCGAGTTCGACCTCACCTTCGGGGACGACGACGAGACGGTCAGCCCGGCCATCCGGGGCAAGTCTCTCCACTACACGGCGACCCTCAACCAGATCAAGACGATCGACCTGGTCGAACTGGACGACGAGTTCGCGAAGAAGGTCGGCAACGCCGAGTCGGTCGCCGAACTCCGTGAGCAGATCGCCAGCGACCTGCACCGCGAGAAGACCGCGAGCGCCCGCACGAGTGTCGTCAATGAGGCGCTCAACAAGGTCGCCGACCAGGCCGCGATCGAGCTGCCGCCGGTGATGGTGGACGAGTCGCTGGAGGACGAGGTCAAGCAGCTCCGGATGCGCCTGTCGCAGAACCGCGAGACGCTGGAGAACTACCTCCGCGCCAACAACCAGTCGCTGGCGGAACTCCGCGAGGAGATCCGGCCCGACGCCGCCCGCCGGCTGCGGAACACCCTGGTCGTCCAGGAGATCGCCCGCCGCGAGAACATCGTCGTGACCGACCAGGACGTCCTGGCCGAGATCGAGAAGGTCGCCGCCGGGTCCGAGAACAGCGAGGCGATCCGGGGGCTGTACCAGCAGGACCAGTTCCGGGGCATGCTGCGCGGCGACCTGTTCGAGCGCAACCTGACCGACCGCCTGATCGACATCGTGACCGAGGGGCGCGGGGCCGTCCTCAATGGCTGGGTCGCCCCGGAGCCGGTCGTGGCCGAGTCGACCGGAACGGGTGAGGCCGACGCCGACGGCGTGATCGAGGCCGAGTTCAGCGACGCGAGCGCGCCGTCCGAGACGACCACGGCCACCGCCCCGGATGAGCACCCGGCCGAAGCCGAACTCGCCGCCGCGGCGGCGGTGGCCGGCGACACGCCGGACGGCGATAACCCGGAAGCCGTGACGGTCGAGGCGAAGGTCATCGCCGAGAACTAGGCCGGCGTCGGGTCCAACGGGATCACATCGCGCAGCGCCCGCAGCCGGCAACGGTTGCGGGCGCTCCTCGTCCGTGCACAATCCGTTCGCTGGTCCGCAGGCGCTGCTCGCTCGCAGCCGGGTCCAGCCCCGGGATCGGTCGATGAGAGGGGTGACCGTGGCGATCGAGGAGATCATCGTCCGGCGGCCAGCGGACCTGGAGCCGTACGTCGACGACATCGTCCGCGTCTACGACCGTGCCTTCCGGGAGCCGCCATACAACCACAACGCCATCGCGGCCGATGGCTTCCGCGACGTACTCCCTACCCATCTGACGTACCCGGACCTTG
>CADCWK010000217.1 GCA_902806375.1 uncultured Thermomicrobiales bacterium | reverse complement strand
AGCGGTGCGCGCTTGTTGGGATCGTCCGGGACGTTCCCGCGCTCGTTGGCCACGTCGAGCATCTCGTCCCTCGGGATCCTGCTCAGCAGGCCGAATTCCGGGTCCGAGGAGACGTCGAAATAGACGCTGCCGTTGGCCTCGTAGGCGTGACCGTTCGCCACCAGCCTGCCCGTGATTTCCAGGACCTCGGCGATATGGTCGGTGGCGCGCACGTAGTGGTCGAACGGCAGGGCGTTGAGGTCGTTCATGTCGCGGAGATAGCGGTCGGTCTCCCGGTCGGCGAGTTCCCGCCAGTCGACGCCGACCTCCCCGGCCTTGCGCAGGATGTCATCGTCGATATCGGTGACGTTCTGGACGTAGGTCACGTCGAGGTCGGAGTCGCGAAGGTAGCGGGCCAGGATGTCGAACGTGAGGAATGTGAACGCGTGTCCGACATGGGTCGTGTCGTACGGCGTGACCCCGCAGACGTACATCCCGACCGATCCGCCCCGGTCGGTGAAGGTCTCGACCTGTCCCGAGAGCGTGTTGTACAGCTGCATTCCCGTCGTGCTCCAGGCATGTATGACGATGATCGTTCAGTCGAAGCGGCTGTCGATGTCCAGTAGGAGCGAGCGGGCCGGACAGGGATAATGCCGTCCACGGCCGGGGCCGTCGAGTCAGAGCGCCAGTATATCCGAGGCTCCGGAGGCAGATCGTCATCCGGCTGGCACCGTGTCGGGATCTCGTTCCCTGCGACCCGGGGTGTCCGGCGGGGTGGGCTATAGTGTCGTGACTAGCAGCCGCGGCCGGTGTCGGACCGGTCATCACCCAGGAGTCCGGGCAGGCCCATGGAACACGCCCCTCGCCGCCGACCCCTTCGACGTGCCTCCGAGCCGGGGCGAGCCCGCAGGATCGCCGTCCCCCGGAGCCTGATGGTCCTGGTGACCGTCATCCTCCTCTGCCTCGGGGCCATCGGGTCGGCCGGAGCGGCCGGCGTCGAACCGGCCGGGTCGCCTTCCAGCGACGGGATCTGCGCTACCGGGCGCCTCCACGTCGGGGACGTTCCCGACCTGGCCGAGCCGTGGCGGATCACCGTCGAGGCCGACCAGTCGCTGGCTGTCGAGTGGCGTCCGGACGCCGTCCTCATCGCGACCGATCTCAGTTGCGGGTTCATGGTTGACGAGCCACGCGTCCGGACCAGTTTCTTCTCTGCGGACGCGAACGGTGTCTGGAACCCGGAGACGGCGGATGTCGAACCGCTGGACCCGGGTGCCCCGGAACCGAAGGAGGTCCCGTCCGACGAGGTCTCGTTCGAGAAGGTCTACGAGGCGCTGCGCGATCTGGGTCTGGAGGACGGCGCCGAGATCGGCGCCAGCGGGATCACGATCCGGCTCAATACCGCCGAGCCGCCCTTCGGTCCATCGACGATCCCGGCGGAGACGGTTGTCGTCCATCTCACCGTGGGGACGGATGGCGCGACGCGCGACGTCTTCATCGATGCGGCGACCGGCCGCACCTACGACTACTCGGAGGAGATCGGACATGTCCGCCCAGGCTCCGACTGATATCGCCGGGATCGCCGACCGGGCCGTCGCGGTCCTCGGCCATCGGCCGGCCGGTCTCTTCACCGATATCGACGGCACGATCAGCTTCATGGCGCCCCGGCCCGACGAGGCCAGCGTGGTCCCCGAGGCCCGCGCGGCGTTGAGCCAGATCGAGCGGCACCTCGCCATGACGGGCATCGTCACGGGCCGGGCCCTCGACGTCGCCCTGGACCTCGTCCAGCTCCCGACCCTCTCGTACGTGGGAAACCACGGCCTCGAGTGGCGGATCGACGGGGCCCATTCGGACAACCCCTCGGCCCTGGCCGGACGGGCCGGCCTCCAGGAGGCCCTGGCCGGCATCGCGGCGGCGGCGGCCCGGCTGGAGCTCGCGGAGGGGGTGCTGCTGGAGGACAAGCGGCTCAGTGCGACTGTCCACTACCGCCAGAGCCCGAGCCCGGAGCGTTTCCTCGAGCAGATGCTGCCCGTCCTCGCGGACGTCGCGAGGACCCATGATCTCCAGCTCGTACCGGGGCGGATGATCATGGAGCTGCGTCCGAACACCGGGATCTCCAAGGGCACCGCGCTCCGGGATATCGTGACCCAGTACGGGCTGAAGGGCGTCGTCTTCTCCGGTGACGACATATCGGATGTCGAGGGTTTCGAGATCCTCAGGGCCCTGCGGGACGCCGGGACCATCGGTGCCCTGATCATCGGAGTGGTCGGCCCGGAGACCCCGGTCCAGGTGCGCGATACCTGCGACGTCTACGTCGCCAACCCGACCGAGATGGCGGCCGTCCTCACCGGGATCGGCCAGCGACTGGCCGGGGCGGCGTCTGAACATGGCGATGGGAGGAGTCAGGCATGACCGTTCTGACGGACTCGGCGGGCAATGGCACGGCTACCCGGAGGCGACTGACCCTGATCCTCGCCCTGCTGTTCGTGGCGGGTAGCCTCATGGTGACGCTGGGGACCAGCCTCCCATCGGGGGCCCAGGAGGCCGGCGTCACGGTCCCAGCCGCTCCGCCTTGGCGGGCCGAACTCGTCCCGCGCAACCGGCCGCTGACCGTGACCGTCGGGGAGACCGACGTCTCGGTCGAGGTCGCGAACAACGACGTCGAGCGAGCGCTCGGCCTCGGTCAACGGGCCGGGCTGTTGCCCGGGACCGGCATGTTGTTCGTGTTCGACGGTGACCCGCAGATCCGGAACTTCTGGATGGGCGGGATGCGGTTCTGCCTGGACATCGTCTGGGTCCACGACGGCGCGATCACGGGAGCGGCCCAGAACACCTGCCCAGGGCCACCGGGCGGTCCCCAGGATCTGATCCCCCGGCACCAGTCGCCCGGCGTCGCTGAGTACGTCCTCGAGGTCCCGGCCGGCTTCCTGGCCGGGAACGGCTACGGCGTCGGAACGCCCGTGACGTTCAACGTCGACCCGTACGGTCTGCCCACCCCCGAACCGTCCGGGCAGTGAGGATCTCGGTCGATCCGGTCCTCCCCGGTTGGGTGGGGACCGGCCGTCCGTCACCTTGACAACGCCGGGGCCCGTCGGTAGTATTCATGGCCGTGCCCGGTCGTTTCCGGACGCGAAGAACGGTTCGGTGAGCGGAAGTAGTAGGTCGCGTCTCCCAGCGAGTTGCCGGACGGTGCGAGGCAACGCAGTGACCGAACTCGTCCGGCGATGTCCATCACGGCGTCGATCATCACCAGCGGTTGACCTCCGGTAGCGGGTCCTCAAGTGGACTGATGTGTCGGGCGCCAAGACGGGGCTCTAGCTCATCCGGGAGAGCGCCACACTGGCAGTGTGGAGGTACGGGGTTCGAGTCCCCGGAGCTCCACCCAGAAAGCGCCCGACGTCAGTCAATGTGGGTGGTACCGCGGGAGCAAAGCGCCTCTCGTCCCTGTTCAGGGACGAGAGGCGCTTCGTCGTTTTCATCCGCGCGATCGGGAGTGGGGCAGATGACCAGTCAGACGTCACCGGAGACCGGTATCGAGTCAGTGGAGCCCGTTGACAGTCGCCGCCTGCAGGACGCCTACGACGCCTCGGCGATCGAGGCGAAGTGGCGTCGGCAGTGGGAGATCGACAACCTCTACCGGGTGGACGACGACGACCCGCGCCCGAAGTGGTACAGCCTGACGATGTACCCGTACCCCTCGGGCATCCTCCACGTCGGTCACTGGTGGGCCTACACGGTCCCCGACGCCTATGCCCGCCTGCAGCGGATGCGCGGTTACAACGTCCTGTTCCCGATGGGCTTCGACGCCTTCGGGCTGCCCGCCGAGAACGCCGCCATCCGGAACAACACCCACCCGGCCGCCTGGACGGTGGACAACATCGACGCCATGCGCGAGCAGTATCGCTCGATGGGGCCGATGATCGACTGGACGCGGCAGGTGGTGACCTGCACGCCGGAATACTACCGGTGGAACCAGTGGCTGTTCCTGCGGATGCTGGAGCGGGGCCTGGCCTACCGGGCTCCGGGCTCGGTCTGGTGGTGCCCCAACGACCAGACCGTGCTCGCCAACGAGCAGGTGATCGACGGCAACATCTGCGAGCGCTGCGGCCACGAGGTCTACAAGCGCGACCTGGAGCAGTGGTACTTCCGCATCACGGACTACGCCGACGAGCTGCTGGACGGCCTCGAGACCGTCGACTGGCCCGAGCGCGTCAAGACGATGCAGCGCAACTGGATCGGCAAGTCGCGTGGTGCCCGGCTGTCGTTCCGGCTGGACAGTGGCGAGGGGCTGGAGGTCTTCACCACCCGCCCCGACACCGTCTGGGGGGCCACCTTCATGGTCGTGGCGCCCGAGCACCCATTGGTCGCGACGATCACCACGGACGAGAAGCGGGCCGAGGTCGACGCCTACGTCGACCAGGCCAGGCGCCAGTCCGAGATCGAGCGGATGTCGGGCGACTCCGACAAGCCGAAGAGCGGCGTCTGGACCGGGGCCTACGCCACCAATCCGGTCAACGATGCGCGCATCCCCGTCTGGATCGCCGACTACGTGCTGATGGGGTACGGCACCGGCGCGATCATGGCCGTTCCCGCCCACGACGAGCGCGACTTCCTGTTCGCCCGCTCGCACGGACTGCCGATCGTCCCGGTGATCCAGCCCGACGGGGTCGAGCATCTGGACGGTGAGACGATGACCGAGGCGTACGTCGGACCCGGCCGGATGATCAATTCCGGTCGGTTCGACGGGACGCCCGTGCCCGAGAGCATCGAGACGATCGTCGAGTGGCTGGCCTCGCAGAACCGGGGCGAGCGGGAGATCAACTTCCGCCTCCGCGACTGGCTCATCTCACGTCAGCGCTACTGGGGCACACCGATCCCGGTCGTCTACTGCGACGCCTGCGGCATGGTCCCCGTCCCGGACGATCAGCTCCCAGTGGTGCTGCCGCTCGATGCGGAGTTCACCCCGACCGGCCAGAGCCCCCTGGTCAGCCACGAGGCGTTCCTCCACACGACGTGCCCGGCCTGCGGCGGCCCGGCCCGGCGTGAGACGGACACGATGGACACGTTCGTCGACTCGTCCTGGTACTGGTTCCGCTACACCAGCCCGCAGTTCGAGGAGGGGATGTTCGACACCGAGGCCGCCCGGCGCTGGGTGCCGGTCGACCTGTACACCGGCGGGATCGAGCACGCGATCCTGCACCTGCTCTACGCCCGCTTCTTCACCAGGGTGATCCGGGACATCGGGCTGATCGACCACGACGAGCCGTTCAAGAAGTTGCGCAACCAGGGCATGATCCTGTCGGTCGAGGGCACCAAGATGTCCAAGAGCCGGGGGACGCAGGTGAGCCCGGACGCGATCGTGGAGCACTGGGGTGCGGATACGCTCCGGCTGCACCTCATGTACCTGGGACCGTGGGAGCTGGGCGGTCCGTGGAATGACAACGGCCCGGTCGGGATGAACCGCTTCATCCGTCGCGCCTTCCAGGTCGTCACCGAGACCGTCGATCGGCCGGTTACCGGAGACGACACCACGGCGGAGGCCCGCGCCCTCCGGCGGCTGACGCACCTGACGATCCAGAAGGTGACCGAGGACATCGAGGGATTCGCCTTCAACACGATGGTGGCGGCGCTGATCGAGTTCACGAACGCGCTCATGGCTCAGCGGGAGACAGCGGTCATCCACACCCCCGCCTGGCGTGAGGCCGTTGAGACCCTGGTCCTCCTGATGGCCCCCAGCACACCGTTCGTCGCCGAGGAGCTCTGGCAGCGACTGGGTCGACCCTATTCCGTTCACCACCGGCAATGGCCGACGTTCGATCCCGCGCTGCTGACGGTCGAGGAGGTCGAGCTCGTCGTCCAGGTCAACGGCAAGGTCCGCGAGCGGCTGACGGTCCCGGTCGGGCTGGACGAAGCGGCGGCGCTCGCCCAGGTCCGGGCGCTGCCCAAGGTCCAGGAGCAGCTCGGCGACCGGGAACCGGTCAAGGTCATCTACGTTCCCGGGCGCCTGATCAACATCGTCGTCAAGGGCTGAGCCCCGTACCAGATGGAGAACGGACGACGGCTCTGGCCCTGTCCATCACGGGTGCGGCCCCTGGCGGGCCAAGGCTGCTACAGCGCGTACGGCGACTCCAGGGCCCGGCTCGCCGAGCCCCGGAGTCGCCCGATCAGCCTCCGGTGACGCCGAGGTAACGGCCCGGCCGACGCCCCTGGCCGTTCCAGCATTCGGCAATGGAGACGCCCCCGCACCAGAGATGGTGCGGGGGCGTTTCCGTTGGCCGGGTTGGTATCTCGGCTAGTCGGCCGGGACGGCTTCCAGGATGCGCTCGACCTCGCCGATGACCGATTCGCTCGGGACGACCTGCGAGTGCTCGGGCTCCCAGCGGAGGTTGAGCCTCCGGTTGGCACCGGCCTCGTCGAATCGCTTGAACGCCGTCGTGTGGGGCGCCGAGCGGACGATCTCCGGGGTCTCAGCCGACTCCCGGGCGATCTGCTTCATCGCCACGACGAAGCTGTCCAGTGTCTCGATCGATTCCGTCTCGGTCGGCTCCATCATCAGGCACTCGGGGACGACCAGCGGGAAGTAGGTCGTCGGCGGGTGGATACCGAAGTCGAGCAGCCGCTTGGCGATGTCGACGGCCTTGACCCCGTTGGCCTTCTGCCGGCTGGCGGAGGCGACGAACTCGTGCATGCAGCTCCGGTCGTAGGGAACGACGTAGTCGTCGGAGAGCTGGCTCTTGAGGTAGTTCGCCGCCAGGACCGCGTCCTCACTGACCCGCCGCAGACCGGCCGCACCGTGCATCCGGATGTAGGTGTAGGCGCGGACGTGCATGCCGAAGTTGCCGTGGAACGAGTGCAACCGTCCGATGCTCCGCTCCGGCATGAACCACTCGTAACGGGGTCCCGTGTCCTCGGCAATGGTCCGGACGCGGGGACCGGGAAGGTAGTCCTCCAGCCCCGCCCGGACGCCGACCGGACCGGAGCCCGGGCCGCCCCCGCCATGGGGGGTCGAGAAGGTCTTGTGCAGGTTGAAGTGCATGACGTCGATGCCGAGGTCGCCGGGGCGAGCGATGCCCAGGATGGCGTTGAAGTTGGCGCCGTCGTTGTAGACGAGTCCACCGGCCTCGTGGACCAGCCCGATGACCTCGTCGATGCCCTCGTCCCAGAGCCCGAGGGTGTTGGGGTTGGTGATCATCAGACCGGCGATGTGGGGGCCGAGCATCGGGCGCAGCGCCTTGATGTCGACGTTGCCGCGACTGTTCGAAGGGACCGTCTCCACCTTGAAGCCGGCCATGACCGCCGTCGCGGGGTTGGTCCCGTGCGCGCTGTCGGGCACGAGGATGGTGTTCCGGGCGGTATCGCCACGGTCGGCGTGGAAATCGCGGATGATGAGGACGCCCGTCAGCTCACCGTGCGCGCCGGCGGCTGGCTGGAGCGTGACGGCGTGGAAGCCGGAGATCTCGGCCAGCATGGCCTGGAGCTCGCTCATCAGCTCCATTGCGCCCTGGACGGTCGCCTCTGGCTGGTACGGGTGGATCCCGGCGAAACCCGGGTAGCGGGCGACGGCCTCGTTCACCTTCGGGTTGTACTTCATCGTGCAGGAGCCGAGCGGGTAGAAGTTGATGTCGATCGCGTGGTTCTTCTGGCTGAGCCGCGTGAAGTGGCGGATGACGTCGATCTCGCTCACCTCCGGCCAGGCGAGCGACTCACGCGCCATCCCGGCGGGCAGCGCCGTCTCAGGGACGTCCGGCTCCGGCATGCGGATCGCGCGGCGGCCGGGGCTGGCAAGATCGAAGATCAACGGCTCGACGGCCATGAGGGGACTCCTGTGCAGCGCCGGGTGGCGGTGTAGCCGGCGCCGGGGCTGGCGCCTGAGGTGAGGGCATCACGGGGACGATGGTAGCACCGGGCGGGACGAGCGGCCAATCGACGGCCTGGACGAGATAGGGCAGGGGCGCCGCGTCCGGGCGGACGTCTCCGGGTCAGTCAGCGGTGGCGGGCATCGTCGCCCCGGCAGCGCTCAGGCGGTGGACCTGGCGCTGAGAGCGGAGCAGGACCGGGATGACCAGGATGCTCAGGACGATCCCCGCGATGATCGGCGCTCTCGGGCCCAACTGATAGATCAGTCCGGCGACGATCGGGGCGAGCGAGAAGGCGCTCCCTCCGGCCAGCTCGATCATCGCGAAGCCACGGGAGCGGTCGGCCGGTTTCGCCGAGACGCCCATCGCCGAGGAGAACAGCGTCCACGCCGAGAAGACGCACCCACGGAGGACGAAGCCGACCACCAGGAGCGGGATGAGGCTGGTGGAGGTGAAGATGATCAACCCGACGACGACCGCGCCGACCGCGATGGCCGCGCCGCCGAAGGGGTTGCGCTGGAGCCAGCGCATCCGTGATACCGCGATCCCGAAGGCGATCGTCCCGACGGCCTGGATGGAGGACAGTTGCGCGATCCGTTCATCCGGGATGCCGCGGACCTCCGCCAGGAAGAGCGGCAGCAGGGACACCCCGAGACCGAGCGAGAACAACGTGGCCGCATGGAGCAGGACGATCCGGCGGATAGCGGGATCGGCGAGCGCCTGCCGGTAGCTCGACCGGGCGACCGCCTCGCCCAGCTGTTCCACGCCCTTCACTGCCCGCTGGACCGCTGGCGCCAGATGCCGCAGCGCGGCGAAGCACGCGACCGATGCCAGCGTGAACATCGACGTCAGGAAGACCGCCCCGCGCAGGCCGAACTCCCCGATCGCCAGGGCGGCGACCAGCGGGCCGAGTCCGAGCGCGACACCAGGGCCGACGACGAAGACCAGGGCGAAGACCCGGGTCGTGTCGCCCTTGCTCTGTGCCGCGACATGGGCCTGGATCTGCGGGAAGGCGACATCCCCGATCCCGATGGCGATCACGACCGGCAGGAGCATGCGCCAGTCAGTCGCGAACGAGGCGGCGAAGTAGCCCGTGAAGGCGATCGCCCGCGCGCCGACGAGGATCGCCCGGGAGCCAAGCCGGTCGGCGAGCGCGGCCGAGGGGGGCATCACAAACAGCCGGATGATGCCGCTGGCGCCGACGATGAAGCCAACGATCGGGGCCGAGGCTCCCAGGCTCCCGATGTAGATCGGCCAGATGCTCCAGTACGAACCGAAGGCGGCCTCCACGAAGAACATCGCCCAGAACGCGAGCCCAAGTTCCCGGCCGAGTCCGAAATGCCAGGCGGGTAGCCGCATCCGTCGCACGTCGATCACCCCATCAGGTCCGATACCCGGAGCATGTCCCTGCTCTCCCGGACGTCACCGCGTCATACTGCCGTGGTTACCCATGCGACGGTCGGCAGGACCGCCGAGTGCGCCCGGCATTGTGCCGCAGTTCGACCCGGACCGTCGGACGCGTCGAGTCCCCGTCATCCCGGGCGGACCCATCGAGACGAGGGAGGAGCGACCGTGTCCGAGCAGGTCGGCGAGCCAGAGACCACCGGGTGGCAGCGCCGGACGGGAGCGATCCGGGTCGACTCCCTCCGCGAGGCGTACGCCTACGTCGACGCCTACCCACACGTCTCCGGCGCCTGGGAGTTGGTCTCGGAGTCGCGGTCGAGCCGGGATGGCGGCGCGACGCTGACGATCACCGTCGCCGCGCCGGACGGGGACCGGCTGGAGCTCGCCTTCGACGTCTCGGGATTCAGCGGCGCCGCCGGCCGGCAGCGATTCGGCGTCGACCCGGTGACCGCCCTAGATGAGCTCCTGGCGGGCGTGGCGGAATACGCCGCGATCAACCCGCCGCATCACCCCGGCACACTGCCACGCTTCCCGGTGCCGAGCCGGCGCTACCCCGGTCGGGCGGAGGTGCCGCTCGCGATCCTCGCGGCGGGCGACGATGGCCTTCCCGGTCTCTATGCGCCGGCGCGACTGGTCGTCGTCTCCCTCGCTGACGGCAAACCGTACGGGATCGGCGACGTGCCGGGCTTCGATCCGGACATCTGGCCGCCCGAGCGTCTCGGTGGCTGGCCACCAGACAGGACAGCGGGTCTACCGCGGCGCGAGCTGGCCGGCCTGGTTGCCCGGTTCAACGGGGTCTGGTTGCGGGTGGTCGATGCGGCCGCGTCCGGCACGACATATCCCTCACAGACATCAGAACTACGGGAGGCTCAGACGCTGCTGAGTGTCCTGGACGTTGGCGGGATGACCAGCGTCTATCGCCGGATCAATCCCGGGTTCTGGGACAGGCTGCAGCACCACGCCGATTGATCACCCACCAGGTTCAGGGCCGCCATTCTTGACACGGACTGTATCAAGGTTTATCCTTCGGTCGGTACAAGATGGAGGCCGACAGGATGGGACCGCGTCACGGAGAGCCGCTCTTCGTTATCAGTGTCGCCGCACGGCTGGTGGAGATGCATCCCCAGACGCTGCGGAAGTACGAGCGTGAGGGGCTGATCGCCCCGTCACGCACGTCAGGGAACCTGCGGCTCTACTCCGACCGGGACATCGAGCGCCTTCGGCAGGTGAAGTACCTCGTCGAGGAGCGCGGGCTCAACCTGGCTGGCGTCCAGCTGGCCCTCGAACTCACCCGTCGACTGCGCGAGCGACGCTCCCGGCTGGGCCAGACGCTGGCGGGCGTGGGTCCCGATGGCGAGACGCCCCTCACGACCAACGATCTCGTCGAGTCGGTGGCCGAGACATGGAACGACATCGAGCTCGTCCTCGCGCACCTCGGCCACATCGACCAGAACCCTGCCCCGCCGAGTCGCACGCGCGGTTGAGCAGCCGGTATCCGGCGGATACCGATCGGTTGCCGACGCGTCGCCGGATTGGTCCGTGACCGTCCGTCCACCGTCCAGCCCTCCCTTTCCCTGTCCGTTCAGCGTCCCCAGGTGCCTTCCGCCCAGGAAAGGAACGTCCCGTGTCTACCAGTGCGACCCCCAGATTCACCGAGATGGCGCAGAACGCGATCGTCGCGGGCCGTGAGCAGACCGAGTCCCGCCGGCTGGCCAGCTTCGAGACCGAAGCGCTGCTGTACGGGCTCCTCGACCAGCCCGACGGCGTCGTCCCCCAGTTGCTCCTGAAGCTCGACAAGGACCCGGCCGAGCTGACCCGTCTCGTCGAGGCGGAGCTCGACCGGGCGCCGACCCTCCAGTACAGCGCCGAGGCCAACGTCGGGGCGGGACTCCGGCGCGCGCTCGTCGCGGCCGAAGCCGAGGCCCGGCGGCTGGGCGACGAGTTCGTCAGCACCGAGCACCTGCTCCTCGGCATGATGTCGGTCGAGACCACCGGCGCGGCCCGGCTCCTCAGCCGGTTCGGCCTCGACATCGACCGGGTCCAGACGGCCCTCCGGGAGATCCGGGGCGGACAGCGCGTCACCGATGCCAACCCGGAGTCCAAGTACCAGTCGCTCGAGAAGTACGGCAACGACCTCACGCAGTACGCCCGTGACGGCAAGCTCGACCCGGTCATCGGTCGGGACGAGGAGATCCGCCGGGTCATCCAGGTGCTGTCCCGCCGGACGAAGAACAACCCGGTCCTGATCGGTGAGCCGGGCGTCGGCAAGACCGCGATCGCCGAGGGCCTCGCCCAGCGTATCGTTCGCGGCGACGTGCCCGAGGACCTCGAGAACAAGCGGATCGTCGCGCTCGATCTCGGTTCCCTCGTCGCCGGGGCGAAGTTCCGCGGCGAGTTCGAGGAGCGCCTCAAGGCCGTCCTGAAGGAAGTCAAGGACGCCGAGGGACGGATCATCCTGTTCATCGACGAGTTGCACACCGTCGTCGGGGCCGGGGCGGCCGAGGGGTCGCTCGACGCCAGCAACATGCTGAAGCCGATGCTGGCCCGGGGCGAACTGCACACGATCGGCGCGACGACCCTGGACGAGTACCGCAAGCACATCGAGAAGGACGCGGCCCTCGAGCGACGCTTCCAGCCGGTGATGGTCGGAGAGCCGACCGTCGAGGATACGATCTCGATCCTGCGCGGCCTCCGCGAGCGCTATGAGGTCCACCACAAGGTCCGGATCCAGGACTCGGCCCTGGTCGCGGCGGCGGTCCTGTCCAACCGGTACATCGCCGATCGCTTCCTGCCGGACAAGGCCATCGACCTCGTCGACGAGGCCGCGTCCAAGCTCCGGATGGAGATCACGTCCATGCCGGTGGAGCTGGACGAGGCCGAGCGACGGATCATGCAACTCGAGATCGAGCGGGAGGCGCTCCGCAAGGAGAAGGACCAGGCCTCCGTCGATCGCCTCGGTCACCTGGAGCACGACCTGGCGACGCTCAAGGAGCAGCGAGACGGGCTCCGGAGCAAGTGGGACCAGGAGCGCCAGGTGATCTCGGCGATCTCCGACCTGCGCGAGGAGATGGACCGGACCCGGACGGAGATCGAGCAGGCCCAGCGCGCCTACGACTACAACCGGGCCGCCGAGCTCCAGTACGGCAGGATGGTCGACCTCGAGACCCGGCTGGCCGCGGAGGAGCGACGCTCGGCCGCTCTCCAGGCAGCGGGGCAGTTGCTCAAGGAGGAGGTCGACTCCGAGGACATCGCCGAAGTCGTCGGGCGCTGGACGGGTATCCCCGTCGCCCGTCTGATGGAGGGCGAGATGGACAAGCTGCTCCGGATGGAGGACCGCCTGCACGAGCGCGTGGTCGGGCAGGAGGAGGCCGTCGAGGCCGTCGCCAACGCCATCCGCCGGGCGCGGGCCGGGCTGAACGACCCGAACCGGCCGCTCGGCTCCTTCCTGTTCCTCGGTCCGACTGGCGTCGGCAAGACCGAGCTGGCCCGGTCGTTGGCCGAGTTCCTCTTCGACAGCGACCAGGCGATGATCCGCATCGACATGTCCGAGTACATGGAGAAGCACACGGTCAGCCGGCTGGTGGGGGCACCCCCGGGCTACGTGGGCTACGACGAGGGTGGTCAACTGAGCGAGGCGGTACGTCGCCGTCCCTACAGCGTGGTCCTGTTCGACGAGGTCGAGAAGGCGCACCCCGATGTCTTCAACGTCCTGCTTCAGGTTCTCGACGACGGACGGCTGACGGACGGCCAGGGGCGGACGATCGACTTCAAGAACACGGTCATCATCATGACCAGCAATCTCGGTTCGGCCTACCTGACCAGTGGGGGGAACCTGTCCGACGCCCGCGCCCAGGTCATGGACCTGCTCCGCGGCACGTTCCGGCCGGAGTTCCTCAACCGGATCGATGAGACGATCATCTTCTCGGCGCTCGACCGGGAGCAGCTCGCGGCGATCGTCGGTGTCCAGCTGGAGACCGTCAGCCGGCGCCTGGCCGACCGATCCATCGAACTGTCCGTCACGCCTGCTGCCCGGGAGTGGCTGGCGCTGCGGGGGTACGACCCGGTCTACGGGGCGAGGCCACTGAAGCGGCTGATCCAGAAGGAGGTCCTCGACCCACTGGCGATGCGGCTGCTCAGCGGCACGCTGCACGAGGGCGAACGCGTCGTCATCGACGTCGGTATCGAGGGACGGTTGGCGTTCCACGCGAACCTGACCGAGGCCCCGCTGGTGGCGTGACCCGTCGCGCGATCCCAGCGGCCAGCGATCGACCCGGACGTCCCAGCGTCCGGGTCGATCGTGTTTTCCGGCGGGTGCCATCGACCGGCCGGCGGCGCGACGGCGGGCCCGGACCGAGTGGTGGGGGGCCGGGGACACTGGAACGGGTTGGTGGCCCTGGTACGAGGTCGGTTGGGTGGGAACCGGAGTGGCGTGGACAGGTGTCCGGGGAGGGACGCCGGACGGCACCGGTCCCCAGACCCGCGGGGACCGCACGGGTCCCGCATGCCCCGATCGCTGGGGCGTCCGACCCGGATACACACCCCACCACACGCCGTTCGTGGCGTGGCAACATTCTCGTGACAGTTGCCCTCTACTGTGGGACCGTCGATCCGGCTCGCCCATGTGCTCTGGCAGGCTATGCTGCTGCCCGGGCACCTCGGTCATGTGCACATCGCGGGGCCGCCTGGCCACCGCGGCGAGAGACGCTACGTAGAGGGGAAGACGCGTGGACTACCCTGTCTCGTCACCGGCCAAGAGGGGCTCGTTCGTCGTGCGGAGTGTCGCGGTCGCGGCACTGCTGCTGAGCCTCGTCACGGGTACGGTCTATGCCCAGTCGGCCTCACTGCTTGGCCAGGACGCGACGCCGGTCGCGGGCGATGGCGGTCCCGTCACCGCCGCCGCGGCTCCGGGCGACGCGACCGCATTCGTCGCCATCAATCTCGACCCGGAGTCCGAGCAGTTCCAGACGAGCGCCGCGCTGTCCGGCTCGTCCGGGCTGATCGAGCTGTTCGATCTCGTCACGGGCCTGGATGAGTCCGACGCCGATGACGTCAGCGGTTTCTACGAGGGTCTCGGCGCGACCGAGCTTGGGGTCGTGATCCCCGCGGTCTCGACCGGGCAGGTCGAATCCCTGTCCGAAACCAGCACCGATGAGGTGCCGGAGATCGCGGAGACGGACATCCGCTTCGTTTTGGCCACGACCGATCCCGAGGGCGCCTTCGACTTCCTCGTCGAGCGGATCCCCGATCTCTCCGGTGCCGCGGCGTCCGACACCACGGAGAGCGACTACAACGGGGTGACGATCGTCTCGCTGCCGGACACGCCCTCGGGCGACACGATGATCAACCTTGCCCTCGTCGAGGATCTGATCATCGCGACGCCCACGATCGAGGGGATCGAGTCGTCGATCGACGTCGCCCAGGGGACGGGAGAGGCCATCACCGGGAACGCCCGGTTCCAGGATGTCGCCAGCCAGCTCGACGGCGACGCCATGCTCTTTGCCTACACCGACTCGACCGCCCTGTTCGATGACCCGGCCACCGCCGAACTCCTCGACGAGATGGGGATCGATCTCTCCACCCTCGGGCAGTTCAACGTCTACGGCGGCCTGCAGGTCTCCGCCGATGCGGACGCACCCGGGTTCCGGGTCAACACCGTCTCCTTCCCGAACCCCGAGTCGGATGCGACGCCCGCCGCGGCTCCAGACTTCTCGTCCGACCTCACCGCCCAGGTACCGGACAGCACGATGATCTACCTCGGCGGCAACGACCTCGGTCAGTTGCTCGGACCGATCGTCGCGGTCGCCCTCGCCTCGACCCTCGCCGTCGACGTCGCGGAAGACCTTACCGTCGAACCCGAAGTGATCGCTGCCGAGGAGGCTGGCACTCCAGGGGCTGACGCGGATGCCTCTGAGGAGGCCACCGATGAGGATGCCGCTGACGTGGCGCCGGAGACGGATGAGGACCAGACGTCGGAGGAGGACCTCGCCGCGATCTCCGATGTCGTCGTCGGGTTCCTGACGCTGCTGACCGGGGAGTACGTCGTCGCGGTCGAGGCTCCGGAGATCACGTCTCTCAGCGACCCGAACTCCCTGTTCGTCCTGGTCGCCAGCGGGATCGAAGGCGGGCCCCTGGTCGATAGTCTGCTCGAACTCGCCTCGGACACGCTGGCGGGCGACGACACCGATCTGACCGTCACGTCGGAGGTCGTCGACGGTGCGACGCTGTATACGGCGACCTCCGGTGAGGGCGCGGCGGCGATCCGCTTCACGTACGGCATCGTCGACGATCAGCTGCTGATCGGTCTCGGCGACTCGGTCCAGACGTTCCTCGACGGCACGGACGCCTCGCTGGCCGACGACCCGCAGTTCCAGGAGACGTTCGCGGCGCTCGGCGTCGCGCCCGACGAGGGTGCGGTGGTCTACCTCGACCTCGCGACCCTCCTGCCGCTCGTCCAGGCGGGGAGCGAGTTGCTGGCCGGAACGGATGGGGGGCCGGATGCCGATCCGGCCTGTGAGGAGTACGACAGCCAGGCGGATGCCCAGGCCGCCTACGACGAGGACCCGTTCGAGCAGTCCAGTCTCGATCAGGACTTCGACGGCGAGGCCTGCGAGGATGCCTTCGGCACGCCAGCCACCCCTGAGCCGATGCTGACGGACATCGACTTCTCCGGCGTCGTGGCCTACGGGCAAGTGACCTACCAGGGCGACGGCTTCACCGCCTCCGAGGGCCTGTTCCTCGTCGAGTCGGCAGACTAGCGCGGGGCGCTGGCCCCGGCTACCGCAGACGCGTGACACCTATCAGCGCCGCCCGGTCGGATCCGACCGGGCGGCGCTGGCCGTTACGAGGGGGCCGAATCTGGGCGAGGTCGTTAGGCGGCAGGGCCCCCGGATTCGGCTCCCCGATGCGGTCAACGGGACCGTCCCGCCGGGGAGAGCGCACCCGTCCACCTTGACAGGAGGTGGTCAACTTGACTATCCTTTTCGCATTAGCACTCTCAGTGCGAGAGTGCTAACGAAGGGCGAGTACCGGTGAGTGACAACGAGCGACCAGCGCGTGTCCCGGGTCACGCGCGCCTCCAGTCGGGTATGAGTGAGGCCGTGGCCCAGCCGCGGGCGCTGCCCGCGGGTGCGTCCGGGCCAGCGCGTCCCGCACGACCGGCCAGCCCGGGAGTGGTGTCGGGCATGCTCCCGCGCCGACGCCGGGCGTCCTCGGCGCCGGGCGAGGCGGAGTGGATCGATGGCGGCGCCTTCAGCGATGTCGCGATCACCGACCGGCAGCGGGGCATCCTCAAGCTGATCGTCCAGGAGTATGTGCAGAGCGGACGGCCGGTCGGCTCCAAGGCGCTGACCGAGAAGTACGTCCTCGGGTACTCCGCCGCCACCATCCGGGGCGAGATGGCCGAACTGGAGACGAACGGCTTCCTCCAGTCCCTCCATACGTCCGGCGGTCGGGTGCCGACCGACCTCGGCTACCGCTACTTCGTCCATCTGCTGATGGAGGCGCCGGAGTTGCCATCCGGCGACCAGATCATGATCCGGCACCAGTTCCGGCAGGTGGAGGCGCAGCTGGAGCAGTGGGTCGAGCTGGCCGCGATCGTCCTGGCCGAGACGGCCAAGTCCGTCTCGGTCGTGACGGCGCCGCGGCCCGCCATCGCCCGGCTGCGCCACCTGGAGATCATCTCCCTCCAGCCGCGGCTGGCCCTGCTGATCCTCGTGACGCAGGACAGCATGGTCCGGCAGGTGATGCTCCGCTGGCCCGAGGACGCGGCCCAGGGCAGTCTCAGCCGGCTGGCCGACGATCTGGTCGACGAATTGCGGGGTCTGACCGGCAACGAGGTCCAGGGCCGGATCGGGTCCGCGACCGGCGCGCGCCGTTTCGTCATCGAGCGGATCGCCTCAACCCTGACCGGCCTCGACGCCGTCGAGCAGGTGGAGATCCGGCATTCCGGCCTGGAGAACGTGCTGACCCAGCCCGAGTTCGCCGGGGCCGAGTCCCAGGCGCTGCTCGAGATCCTGCGTGGCGGCGGCTTCCTGAGCGCCATGCTGCCCCAGTTGGAGAGCGGCTCCGGGGTACAGGTCTTCATCGGCGATGAGAACCCGACCAGTGAACTGCGCCGCTTCGGCGTGGTCCTGGCAACCTACGGGGTCGGCGGAGAGGTGTCCGGCCTGCTGGGCGTGCTCGGTCCGACCCGGATGGCCTATGGCCGTTCGATCTCGTCGGTCCGGTACATGGCCCATCTGATGAGCGGACTCGTCTCCGACCTCTATGGCGGCCGGATCGACGACCAGCGCAGCGAGACCTGACGACGAGCGAGACGTAACGATGAAGGACGGTGACGTGGCAGACAGCAGACAGACCCTCGACGACCTCGAGCCGACGGCCGACGACCTGGCCGCCGAAGAGGCCATGATGAACGGCTCCGAGCCGGCGGTCGAGGACCGGGAGGCGGGCGCTCCCGACGTGGAGACCCTCATCGCGGAACGCGACGCCTATCTCGACCAGTTCACCCGGGCCCGCGCCGACTACCAGAATCTCCGCCGGCGCGTCGAGCAGGACCAGGCCAGCGCTCGCCAGCAGGCCGCGCGGGACATCCTGCTCCAGCTCCTGCCGGTGGTCGACGATTTCGACCGCGCGATGGCCAACGCGCCCAGTGGCGCGGACGACCAGACCTGGGTCTCGGGCACGAAGATGGTCGGCAAGAAGCTGCTCGGCGTGCTGGAGCGGTACGGCGTGAAGCGCTACGAGTCGGTCGGGGCGACCTTCGATCCCAAGCACCACGAGGCCGTCGCCTCGGACGGCGACGGGAGCACCGTCGTCGAGGCCTACCAGGAGGGGTACTTCCTGGGCGACCAGGTCCTCCGGCCAGCGATGGTCCGGATCGGCGACCGGCCCCCCGCAGCGACGGGGAGTGACGAACCCGTCGCATAACCGCCATCACGCGCCCACAGACGTGGGGCAGACTCGACCTGATGACCGGTCAGCGCCCCGGCGATCACGAAGCGATACCCATCCAGGAGAGGACACCCAATGTCTCGGACCATCGGAATCGACCTCGGAACCACCAACTCCGTCATGGCGACCATCGAGGGCGGCGAGCCCGTCGTGATCCCGAACGCCGAGGGCGAGCGCATCACCCCATCGGTCGTCGCGATCACCAGCGGCGGCGAGGAGCTCGTCGGCCGCTTCGCCCGCCGCCAGGCCGTCACCAACCCGGAGAACACTGTCTTCTCCGCCAAGCGGTTCATGGGGCGCAAGTACGACGACCCCAGCGTCCAGCGCGACGCCAAGCTGATCCCGTACAAGCTCCAGAAGGCCCCCAACGGTGACGTCCAGATCCGGATGGGCGACCGCTGGTACAGCCCGCAGGAGGTGTCGGCCAAGATCCTCCAGAAGCTGAAGCGCGACGCCGAGGCCTTCCTCGGTGACACGGTCGACAAGGCCGTCATCACCGTGCCGGCCTACTTCGACAACGCGCAGCGCGACGCGACCAAGGACGCCGGCCGGATCGCCGGTCTCGATGTCCTCCGGATCATCAACGAGCCGACCGCCTCGGCGCTGTCCTACGGCCTCGACAAGAAGGGCGACGAGAAGATCGCCGTCTACGACCTCGGCGGCGGCACCTACGACATCTCGATCCTCGACCTGTCCGACGGGGTCTTCCAGGTCATGGCGACCAACGGCGATACCCACCTCGGCGGTGACGACTTCGACCAGGTGATCATCGATTTCCTGGCGGACGAGTTCAAGAAGTCCGAGGGGATCGACCTCCGCAGCGACCGGATGGCCCTCCAGCGCCTCAAGGAAGCCGGCGAGAAGGCCAAGATCGAGCTGTCCAGCACGCAGCAGACCGACATCAACCTGCCGTTCATCACGGCCGACGCCTCCGGGCCCAAGCACCTCAACGTCTCGATGTCCCGGTCGAAGCTGGAGCAGCTGGTCAACCCGCTGGTCGAGCGGACCGTCACCCCGATGGAGAACGCGCTGCGTGACGCCGGGCTGAAGAAGGCCGACATCGACGAGGCGCTGCTGGTCGGTGGCCAGACGCGCATGCCGTCCGTCCAGCGCCAGGTGACGCAGTACTTCGGCAAGGAGCCGAACAAGGGCGTCAACCCGGACGAGGTCGTCGCGATCGGCGCGGCGATCCAGGCCGGCGTGCTCGGCGGCGAGGTCAAGGACATCCTGCTCCTCGACGTCACCCCGCTGACGCTGTCGATCGAGACGCTCGGTGGCGTCGCCACGCCGCTGATCGAGCGCAACACGACGATCCCGACGCGCAAGAGCCAGATCTTCACCACGGCGGCCGACAACCAGCCGCAGGTCGAGGTCCACGTCCTCCAGGGCGAGCGCCCGATGGCGACCGACAACAAGTCGCTGGGCCGCTTCATCCTCGACGGCATCCTGCCGGCCCCGCGCAACGTGCCCAAGGTCGAGGTCACCTTCGACATCGACGCCAACGGGCTCGTGAACGTCTCGGCCAAGGACCTCGCGACCAACAAGGAGCAGAAGATCACCATCACGGGGTCGTCTGGTCTGAGCGAGTCCGAGGTCCAGCGGATGGTCCAGGAGGCCGAGAGCAACGCCGAGGCCGACCGCCAGCGGCGTGAGGGCATCGAGCTGCGCAACCAGGCCGAGAGCATGGTCTTCCAGGCCGAGAAGACGCTGAGCGACTACGGCGACCGGATCCCGAGCGAGATCAAGGCCGAGGTCGACGAGAAGGTCGCCACGGTCAAGGACATCCTCGACAAGGACCGCGAGAACATCGAGCGGCTCCGCCCGGCTTACGAGGAGCTGGTCCAGTCGCTGACCAAGGTCGGCTCGTCGATGTACGAGGCGGCCGGCGCCAGCGAGGACGGCGCGGACTTCGGCGGGTCACCGGACGGGACCAGCCCGAACGGCGCGTCCGGTGAGGCGGCCGATGACAGCACCGTCGAGGGCGAGTTCCGCGAGGTGAACACGGAGCAGCGCAACAGCTAGGCGCGCTGCGGGAGAACGGCAACGGCGGCAGGCGGCGGGGAGGAGACTTCCCGCCGCCTGCCGCCGTTTTCTGGACGCCGTGATCGTCTCGAATGATCCGATGACGGCGGAAGGAGGAGTCGACACCAAGATCCGGGTCGCGACCGAGCGCGATGTCGAGGCAATCGAATCCGTCCACGTCGCATCATGGCGGGAGATGTATCCCGGCATCCTGCCGTGGGAGATCCTCGACAGCCTCGATGCGTCGCGGCGGGCCGCCCAGTGGTGACGCTGGTTCGACCCGGCCGATGCGTCGCGATGGGTGCTGGTCGCCTGTGAGCGCGACGGCGAGGTCATGGGGTTCGGCTCCGGGACGATACGGAACGAGCGCGCGGAGGCCGAGCTGGAGACCCTCTACCCGTTGAGACGAGCGCAGGGTCACGGTGACGGCCGCCGGCTGATGGCCGAGCTGACCCGTCGGCTGCAGAAGCTGGGAGCGATGGCGCTGATCCTGGGGATGGCTCACGGGAACCGACCGCCGGGTGCTACGAGCGCCTGGGAGGGACCGCCACCGAGATGGTAGCGAAGCCATTCGGCCCGTTCACGATCACAGAGGTGTGCTACCGGTGGGAACGGATCAGTGACCTGGTTGGCTGATCGCCCGGTACGGGAGCCCGTCTGCCGGCACGCACGCCTGGTCCGAGCCGCGGGTCGCAGGCCAATGGGGCCGTCACGGCACCGGGGGGTGCCTGTGAGAGCGGCGCCCACGTGCCGACACGCTCGGCTCCCGCTGCCGGTCACGTCGCCATCGGCGCGCCTCGCTACCCGCTGACGGTATCAGGCTCCTGGAGGCGGGGACGGCGCGACGGCGTCGCGCCCGGACGGATCTGGTAGTTGAACTTGGTCCGCATCGCCTCGAAGAAGCTCTGGGTCTCGAAGACGATCAGACGGAACCGGTCGCGACCCTTCTGGACGTGGATCACGTCGCCCTGTCCCAGGAGGGTCGTCGGTCGCCCGTCGATGATGATCTGGGCGTCATGCTGGTTCCTGAGCAGGAGTTCGATAACGGTCTCCTCCGCGACGACGATCGGCGTGCGCATCGGGGAGTGACAGGAGATCGGGACGATCGCGAAGCCGCGCACGCCACCGGTGAGGATCGGTCCGCCGGCGGCCATGCAGTAGGCCGTGCTTCCCCGTGCCGTCGAGATGACGATGCCGTCACCGGGGTAGGTATTGACGTAATGACCGTCGACATAGACCTCGATCTCGACCATCCGGTTGCCGCTCCGGATCACGACGTCGTTGATCGCCCAGCCCTCGTCCGAGACCTCGTCGCCCCGGAGCAGCGACGCCGCCAGCGTGGCACCGTCCTGGACCTGGAAGTCGCCGGTGATGAACGATTCCATCGCGGATCGCCAGTCGCGCTGCTCGACGGACGCCAGGAAGCCGACCCGCCCGAAGTTGATGCCGAGGATGGGGACGTTCGGGTAGCGCTTGGCGCAGCGGAGCATCAGGCCGTCGCCGCCCAGCACGATGATCGCGTCGAGCGCCCCGTACTGGCCGAGGTTCAGGGTTTCCTCGTCGAGGATCTCGTAGTCGTGCTCCCGGAGAAAGGCCTGGATATCGGCCGCCAACCCGGCCGCGTGGTGCTTGCTCTCGGCCACGACGAATCCGACCGCCCGTGTCGACGTCATCCTGCGCTTCTCCGGGTGTCGTCACTGTCGGTCCAGGTCGGGGTGAGGTAGGTCGTTCGGTCTTCCTCGGCCTGGAACTGGTAGAGGGCGGCGGGACGGTGGCTGCCGTCCCGGCGCTGCCCGTCGGTCTGGACGAGGATGCCCGTCGCCAGCATCCGGCGGCGGAAGTTGCGCTTGTCGAGCGGCTGGCCGAGGATCGTCTCGTAGACGCTCTGGAGTTCCCGCAGCGTGAACGTCTGGGGCAACAGGTAGCGGCCGATGTTGGTGTACCCCAGCTTGGCCCGCAGTCGCAACACCGCGTAGTCGATCACGCTGCGATCGATCCGCGATATGGCCGGCAACCCGTTGACGTCCGACCAGCGGCCCGTCACGCCGGGGACCCGGTCGGGTCCCGACGAGAGCAGCGCCATGTAGCCGACGACGATCTTCCAGGAGCCGCGCGTCGACTGGTCAACGCTCATCGTGTAGAGCTGCTCGAGGTACTGCTCGGCGAGGCCGGTCGCCCGGCGCGCCACGCCCCTGGCCGTGTCATCGAGAACCTGGCCGATCTCCGGGCGTCCGCGCGGGAGTCCGATCGCGTGGGCGCTGGCTTCGCCCGGCTCACGTCCGGTCAGGGCGACCAGCAGCCGATCCTGGTCGCGGGTGAGGAGGACGACCCGGAGGTCCACCTCGGGACCAGCCATGGACTCAGCCACTGGCGCCATCCGGCGATCCGGTGACCGCCCGGGCTGGGGTTGTGTGGCCATCGGCGCTCCCTGCTATCGGACGACGTCCAGACAGTGTACCCCTCGAGGTCCGGGGCCGGTAGAATCGACGGGTTGCCCCGAGTCCCACCGCTCGCCCGGTCGGGTGCCGGTGTGAATCGTCCACGGAGATCGCAGCGAAACGGAGCAGGTATGGCTGGCACGGATGTCGTTCGCGGGATCGAGGAGAGCGGGGTCGTCGCCGTCGTCCGGCTGGAGGACCTCTCCGACGCCGTCCACGTCGCGCGGGCGCTGGCGACTGGCGGTGTCCGGGGGATCGAGTTCACCTTCACCAACCCGAAGGCCGCCGCGGCGATCACCGCCGCCCGGGAGGCACTGGGTGACGCGGCAATCATCGGCGCCGGCAGTGTGCTCGACCCCGAGACGGCGCGGATCGCGATCCTCGCCGGGGCCCAGTTCGTGGTGACGCCGGTGACGAGGGTGGAGACGATCCAGCTCTGCACGCGCTACGGCGTCCCGATCATGAGCGGCGCGTTCACACCGACCGAGATCCTGGCGGCGTGGGAGGCCGGCTCGGCCATGGTCAAGGTCTTCCCGGCGACCGCGCTCGGGCCGGGGTACCTGAAGGACGTCCGCGGTCCGCTGCCCCAGGTCAAGCTGATCCCGACTGGCGGAGTCTCCGTCGACAATGCCGGGGACTTCATCCGGGCCGGGGCGGCGGCCGTCGCGCTCGGCTCGGCCCTCGTCGACCCGAAGCTCGTCGCGGCCGGTGCCTGGGACGAGTTGACCGCCCGCGCCCGGGCGGTGTACGACGCCGTCGCGGCCGCCCGGGCCTGAGCCGTTCGGACATCCGCCGTCGTCAGACGCGCAGGTCCTCGGGGCGAATCGCGACGGAGATCGGCGATGGTCCGACGGCGGCGACGGCCGTCCAGTCGCCCGCGAGGAGCCATTCCCCCCTGGCGATCAGCTCCGCCGCGTCGGACGGCTTGGTGGAGACGTAGCGGACGATCCCCTCGGCGTCGACATAGAGGTGGGTGGGGAAGTTGCGGGTGTCCCACGTCTCACCGAAGATCGTCAGGTCCGGGATGTTGTAGATCGGGAACGTTCCCCCGCTGGCGACGGCGAAGTCGCTGGACGTCTGCCAGGATTCCTTGGCGCTGATCGCGAGCAGCGTGACTCCCTGCGGGGCGAGGGCCCGATAGGCCGTCTCGATCTCGGGGAACTCCGCCTGGCAGGGAGGGCACCAGCTGCCCCAGAAGTTGATCCAGACCGGCTCGCCACGGAACTGGCTCAGGAAGACCGTCTGCCCGCCCTCGCCCAGCATCCCGAGGGTCGGCGCCTCCTCCCCGGCCTTGGGCAGGTACTGGCGGGCGACGCCGCCGCTGCCCAGTTCGGCGATCCCGATCCGCCCGCCGACCAGCCAGGCACCGGCGACGATCGTGATCGCCAGCGTCACACTGATGACGACCTGGAGACGGGTCAGCTGCTGACCGGAGCGGTGTGCCGCCAGCTCGTCGAGCCGGACATCGTCACGGTTGGTGGGGAGACGGGGGGCGCTGGTCATGGGTGGTTCCCGGGAGTCCGCAGGTCTGGTCAGACGCCACCGTAGGCGTGGAGCCCGCCGAAGACGTAGTTGCCGAAGTAGGTGAACAGGACGGCCGCGAACCCGACGATCAGGATCAGCGCGCTGCCCCGGCCCCGCAACCCGCGGAGGGAGCGGGTATGGAGATAGGCGGCGTAGACCAGCCAGAGGAACAGGGCGGACGTCTCCTTGGGGTCCCACTGCCAGTAGGCGCCCCAGGCGTCGTTGGCCCAGATCGCGCCCAGGATCAGCGTCATCGTCATCAGTGGGAAGCCGATGGAGACGGCGCGGTAGCCGAGGTCGTCGAGCAGGTCGGCGCTCGGCAGCCAGCTGACCCGCCGTCGCTCGGCGACCAGGTAGAGCACCGCCGAACCGAAGGCGACCGAGAAGGCGGCGTAGGCGGCGATCGCCGAACCGACGTGGAACCACATCAGCGGCGCGTTCTGCAGTGCCGGGATGACCGGGTTGACCTCGCGCATCCACGCCGGCAGCGACCAGACGTAGAGCGCCATCAGCAGGGTCACCGGCATGATGACGGCGCCGACCTGCTTGACCCGGTAGAAGCGCTCCAGGAGCAGGTAGGTCAGCGGCAGCACGAAGACGAAGATCATGCTGAAGTCGTACATGTTGACCGGGCCATGCTGCGTCGCGCTGAACCGGAGCGCGACCGCGAGACCCTGGAAGACCACGACGAACCAGCCGAGGAGCGTGGCGAACCGGCCGATCCCGGCCGGCGACGGCCCGGTCGAGAAGTCCGTCACCGACGACGCCATGGACGCCGTCATCGACGAGCCGGTCGATGTCGCCAGTTGCCGGCGGCTGACGCGGACGAACCCGATCCCGTAGGCGAGGTAACAGACCGCTGCCGCCGCGAGGGCGAGTGAGGTCGCCGTGAAGCAGTAGAACGAGAGCCTGACGAGCGTATCCATGGGCGCTGGTCCTCGTGTCCGGCAGACCGGGGCTGGGAGATGTCTGAATGGTCCGGGGCCGGCGTCGAATGGTCAGGTAAGGGAAGTATAGGACCGCGACGCCGATGGGTGCCGGTCACCCATGATCGGCTGCCCGAGGGTCCGTCGCGAACGGGCTCCGGCGATTCACCCGGCGACGGGCCGGTCCGGTTCGTCCCGGATGGTGACCGCACCGCCGTGGCGCTGACGGATGCGCTCGACGAGCTCGACGAAGTCGCGCTTCCCGCTCCAGTCGCGCCGGGCCAGCGGGGCGATCAGGGCGGTCGCCCCGCCGGACGGGCCGGGACCGACGATCGCCCGGACCCGTCGGAGCGGGAAGTAGAAGATGGCCACGAGCCCGAGGATCCCCAGGACCGCCGCCACGCCGAAGATCCACAGGCCGGGGTAGTACGCCACCTGCAGGACGGAGTAGACCCCGTACCGCTGGAACTCGACGACGACGTCGCCCACCTGCCCGGGACGGAGGGGACTGACCCGCGCCTCTGGCGGTGCGGCGGTCGCCAGCTGGTCGGCGCTGCGAGCCTGGACGTAGAGCTCCTCGGCGGCGAGATTGAGCCGGTCGAGGTCCGGACGGTTGGCGATGTCACGGTCGGCCGCGATGAGGTTGAGCGTGGTGTTGGTCCCCGGCACCGGGAGGAGGCCCGCCGGAGCGTCCGGATTGCCGCTCGCCTCGTACTGGCCGAGCGTGACCGGCCCCTCGTACAGTTCATTCCCGGCCAGGTCCGTGACTCGCAGACTGACGTTATAGCCGAAGCCGGACTGATACAGCGTCACCCCACCCTCACTGAGTGGCTGGTTCGGCTCCACCATCCCGCTTTGGACATCGTCACCGTCCCTGACCAGGGTGACGTCGCTCTGGTAGAGAGCTGCCGTGCCGTCGGGGTAGTAGTCCTCGTTGAAGCTGTTCAGCCGGACACTGAGGTCCGTGCCGCGCCCGATAGCGATCGTCTCGCCCTCGGGGACGACGAACTGGAGGTCGCGGAAACCGAACTGGGTCACGACGATCCC